>JANMWV010000490.1:0-3706 GCA_031394165.1 Actinomycetes bacterium | reverse complement strand
AGGGTAGCCAACCGCGGGAGGGCTCCGCAACGTCTCTAGACTGGCCGCGTGGAGACGTCGCTTCCGGTCGCCGAGCGGCCGCGCCGGCCCGAGTGGATGAAGGTGCGCGCGCCGTCGAAGGACGGCCGCTACTTCGACGTCCAGAAGCTGATCCACGGCCTCTCGCTGAACACGATCTGCGAGGAGGCGAAGTGCCCGAACATCTCCGAGTGCTGGGGCCGCGGCACCGCGACCTTCCAGATCCTCGGCGACACGTGCACGCGCGCTTGCCGGTACTGCTACGTGCACTCCGGCCGGCCCGACACGCCGCCCGACTCGCTGGAGCCGCTGCGCGTCGCGCAGGCCGCGGCGCAGATGGAGTTGAAGCACGTGGTTGTGACCTCCGTCGACCGCGACGACGTCGCCGACCGCGGCGCGGGCCACTACGCGGCGACGATCCGCGCGATCAAGTCGAAGCTGCCGGCCGCGACCGTCGAGGTGCTGACGCCCGACTTCCTCGGCGTCGAGGAGGACGCGCTCGCGACCGTGCTCGGCGCGCGCCCCGACGTCTTCAACCACAACATCGAGACCGTGCGCCGCCTGCACCGGCAGATGCGCGGCGGCAAGGCCGACTACGACAAGGCGCTCTGGCTCCTCCGGCGCGCGAAGGAGATCGCCGACTACGACGTGCTGACGAAGTCCGGGATCATCGTCGGCCTCGGCGAGACGAACGAGGAGGTCGTGCAGACGCTGCGCGACCTGCGCGCGCACGGCGTCGACGTCGTCACGATCGGCCAGTACCTCCAGCCGAGCCCGCAGCACACCGCGATCGACCGCTGGGTGCATCCCGACGAGTTCCGCTGGTTCCGCGAGCAGGGCGAGGCGCTCGGCTTCGGCTCCGTCTTCTCCGGGCCGCTCGTGCGCTCGAGCTACCGCGCGGACGAGCAGCGTCACGCTGCCGCCACCGGCAGCGGCGCTGTCGCCTACTAACTACTAGCGGTCGCCGCCGCGCGTGAGCGCGGCCAGCGCGTCGGCGATACCGCTGCCGAAGAAGCCGTTCTCGCCCCGGCCGCCCTGGCAGGTGGCGAAGTCGAAGACGAAGAGGCCGGGCGGCACGGCGTAGTTGACCGTGCGCGGGTCGGGGCACGCCTGCGCGTTCGCGGAGCGCGTGAGCGCCCGCTCGAGCTGGTCGGGCTGCATGTGCCAGCGGCCGCGGCCGGTGCCGGAGAAGTCGCCGAACTTGCTGACGATCAGCGCCGCGACTCCGGCGGCGTTCGGCGTCGCCATCGAGGTGCCGTGCAGGCCGGCGTAGTAGCACGGCGCCGGCGGCCCACAGTCGTCGACCGTGATCCTCGGCCTGCGCTGCGCCGTGCTCGACCACGCGCCGACCAGTTCGCCGCGGAAGAAGTATCCGGAACCGGTCGCCGGGTCGAACGGCGGAGGCTTCTGCAGGTTCGGGTCGCCGCCGGGCGCCGCGACGTCGGCGATGCCCTGGCCGTAGTTCGAGTAGTACGTCTTCTGATTCGCGTAGCCGGTCGCCGAGACGCCGACGACACCCGGGAGCCCGCCCGGAACCTCGACGATGCCCGGCACGCCGAAGACGTCGTTCGTGAGCGTCTTCGCGTCGGCGAGATCGAGGTTGTCGTTGCCCATGGCCGCGATGGTGAGCACGCCGTTTTCGCGCGCGTACTTGACCGCGCGGCGCGCGAGGACGTAATCGGCGTCGTCGCAGGTCTGCTTCTTGTCCTCGTCGCCGTTCGGACACTTCTGCGCGTAGGAGTCGATGCTCGACGAGACGATGTCGACGTGCCTCGCGGCTGCGTAGAGCAGCGCCTGGTCGAACCAGAGCAGCAGCCCGTTGCCGAACATGTCCTGCGTCTTGAGCTCGACGATCGACACGTTCGGTGCGACGCCCGAGATGCCGACGCCGTTGATCGGCGCGGCGACTGCGCTCGCCGTCCAGGTGCCGTGCCCGTTGAAGTCCTGGATCGTGGGCTCTGCGACGATCGGCGTGCCGTCGGGCAGCAGGGCGTTGGTCACGAACGACGCGCTGTCGGCAACGTCGAGATTGGCCTGGATGTCCGGATGCGTCTGGTCGACGCCCGTGTCGGTGAAGGCCACGCGCACCTCCGGCCGGCCGCGGTTGACGGCGTACGACCCGGTGAGCGAGACGTTCATGCGCATCTTGTCCCACTGCTCCGAGCCGAGGTCGTCGGGCTCGGGTTGCGGGTCGGCGCCGACGCCGCTTCCGGCGCCGCCGTGGCCGCCGCGGTGGTGACGCGTGCGGAGGGTGTCGACCGCGGCTTGCGCCTGCGCGACGGCTGCCGCGCCGTACGCGCCGGCGTTCGTGGGCGGCACCGAGGTGGGCGTCGAGCGCTCGGCTGCCGCGACGGACGCGCTGGCCGACATGGTCGCCGCAAAGGATGGATTGGACGAGAGGACGCCGATGCCGCCGATCTCCGGGAGGCGGACGACGATCGTCCCACCCGCTGCGGCGACGAGCTTGTCGACGTTCGCCGGCAGCGAGTTGGAGGCGAACGCGACGGTGTAAACCTTCCCGGCGGGCGCGCCGACGTCGCGGGTCGCCGCCGAGCCGGCGGACGTAGCCAGCAATGCCGTCGCAAGGACGACGAGGGCCGCAGAAGCCTTCATCATGGACGCGTTATAGGCCGAGACCCCGCCGGCCGCAATCACCCGATGGCGGGTGAATTCGACTAGCGAATACCGGTGTCGATCTCGAAATCGAGGCGGCCGTTCACCCCGGCGCGGACGCGCACCTGGGCGGGCTTCAGGCCGCCGATGCGCTGCGGCGGGTTGAGCCGAACCGCGTAGAGCCCCGCCGGGATGCTCACCGAGTAGCGCCCGCCGACTCGCGTCCGCACCCGCGCGGCGACGCTGCCGTTGCGCGAGAAGACGAGCACCGCCCCGACCGCGGGCTCGCTGCACGGCTTCCCGACCTGGCAGACGGGCGTGATCGGGCCGCGGGTGACGATCCCGTGCAGCCCGCCCAGCGCGATCGCCAGTGAAAGCAAAACGGCCACGCGCCCAGTGTGCCCGGAGATGCCGGTGCCTGCACGACGGCGAGGGCCGGCGTCTCCGCCGGCCCTCGCCTTCCCTTCGTGCTGCGATGCGTTACTTCAGCGTGCCCAGCGGGATCTCGTCCGCCTGGGCGGCGCCGGCGGCGTCGTCCACGTTGACCGAGAGCCAGCCGAGAGCCGGAGCGCTCTGGAGCTTGTCGTAGTCCGCCCAGAGCGGAATCGTCGCCGACCCGCCGGAGACGAGCGATGCGAACTCGCCCGACGAGACGCCCGGATTCGCGAAGTCGTACGCCGCCGTCGAGGTCGTGTCGACCGCGCCGCCGAAGATCGAGAACCCGGTGACCGAATAGCGGAAGTCCGAGTTCCCGTTGTGCAGGCCGAGGTCGGCCGTCGTCGTCGGCAGGAGCGCCGTCGACCCGTTCATCGGAGCGTCCGCGAAGAACGCGTCGACGATCGCGCCCGTCTTCGCGTCGAACGTGAACGAGGCGAAGACGCCGTTGAAGCTGCCGCTCGACACAGCGCCGAGATCGACCCCGACCACGAAGTAGTCGGGCTTGCCGTCGTGCTGCAGGTCGATCGCGATGTCGTACTCCTGCGTGTTCTGCGTCGACGACTGGTTGTAGCCGTTGACGGCGAAGACGATCGTGCCGTCGCTGAGCGACTGCACGCCCACGTCACGAACGTCGTTC
>JANMWV010000477.1:0-1540 GCA_031394165.1 Actinomycetes bacterium | reverse complement strand
AACGTGATCGCAGTGAGATCCATTGGCTGATCGACCTTGATCTTCACCCCCAACTCGTATGACCAGGGGCCGGTCCCGACGCGGTAGTCACGAACCGACAGGTTCTGCGACGCGGGCTGCGAGAGGAGCGAATGCAGCGAGCACGGACAGGCTGCCGTTGAGAACGACCATGTTTGAGCAGTACCCCTCGGCGCACCGTCGGCCGCACGCACCGTGCTTGCGACAGTCGCCACATACGAGCTCCCGCCGAGCAGGAGACTCGACGGCTGCAGCGTCGCCGTATGAGTGCTGTCGTTGTACGACACAGCCGCGGCCACCGCGCTGCCGGAGGAGTCGCGCAGAGTGAATCCGCCACCGGCGAAGCTCGCGGCGTCCATCGACCGGGAGAACGTCACGGTCGCCCCCGTGGCGCGTGACACGAACCCGGCGCCGCTCGCAGGAGTTGTCGAGGTGACGGTCGGCGGATCGCTTGTCGTGAAAGACCAGGACGTCGGAACGCCGAGCGGCGTGCCGTCCGCGGCCCGCACGCTCCCGGCGACCGTCACCGTGTAGGTCGTCGACGCTGCGAGTGGTGTAGCAGGCGCCAGCTGCACCGTCGAAGTCGTTGCGTTGTATGTCACGGTCGCCGAGACGTTGGCGGCAGCGCCGGCGAGCGTGACAGACGTGCTGTTCAAAGTGGCCGGATCCATCGCTCTCGAGAAAGTTGCAGTCATGACCGAGAGCTCGGGCACGGCTGTCGCTGCTGCAGCGGGGGTCGTCGAAACGATCGTGGGCGCCGGCGGAGCCGTCGCAGCGACGGTGAAGCTCCATACGAACGGCGCGGCAAGCGCGACTCCGTCGGTCGTCTTGATCGAGGTCGAGAGCCTCGCGCTGTACGTCCCGCCGGTGGCGAGCGCCGAGCCCGGCACGAGAGTCGCCGTCAGCGACGACGCGTCGTAACTCAAGGATGAGGAGACGAGTGCACCGCTCGACGTCCGAAGCGTGAAGTTCGACGCTGTGACCGTGGTCGGATCGAGCGGACGGTCGAAGACGGCGCTTACCGTTGCGAAGGGGCTGACACCCGATGCGCCGTCGACGGGGTTCGTGGACACGACATTCGCCGCCGACGGAGCCGCCGTCGTGAACGACCACGTGTACGGGCTCGCGAGCGTAGCCCCGTCCGCCGAAGTCACGGTGGTGGCCAGCGACGCGGTGTACGTCGTCGAGTACGCGAGCGGTGCCGCGGGAACGAGCGTGGCCGTGAGCGATGGGCCGTCGTAGCTCACTGTTGCGGACACACTTGCGCCGGTCGAGCTCCTCAAGGTGAAGCTCGAGGCCGTGATAGTCGCCGGATCCATCGCGCGCGAGAAGGTCGCACGTGGCTGCATCAGCGTTGAGACGCCGGTCGCTCCCGACGCAGGCGTGGCGGAGCTCACGCTTGGCGGCGCGAGCGCCTGCGGGATGATCTCGAGCGCTTCGAGAGTCGGGTCGTCTACTGCGCCGTATACCGAGCGCACCGTCATCGTCCCGTTCGTCACCTGGACGCCGCCGACGGTTCGGA
>JANMWV010000451.1:0-6850 GCA_031394165.1 Actinomycetes bacterium | reverse complement strand
GCTCGCCGAGAAGGCGTTCCGGCCCGGCAAGTTCCCCTTTCCGGTGATGCACATCGACACCGGCCACAACTTCCCCGAGGCGATCGAGTTCCGCGACCGCCGCGTCGCCGAGCTCGGCGAGCGCCTGATCGTCGCCTCCGTGCAGGAGTCGATCGACAAGGGCCGCGTCGTCGAGCAGACGGGACCGCGCGCGTCGCGCAACCAGCTACAGACCACGACGCTGCTCGACGCGATCGAGGAGCACCAGTTCGACGTGGCGATGGGCGGCGCGCGCCGCGACGAGGAGCGTGCCCGCGCCAAGGAGCGCATCTTCAGCTTCCGCGACGACTTCGGCCAGTGGAACCCGCGCGCGCAGCGGCCCGAGCTGTGGGCGCTGTACAACGCGCGCGTGCGCAAGGGCGAGCACGTGCGCGCGTTCCCGATCTCGAACTGGACGGAGCTCGACGTGTGGCAGTACGTCGCGCGCGAGCGCCTCGAGCTTCCGAATATCTACTTCGCCCACGAGCGCGAGGTGTTCAAGCGCGACGGCATGCTGTACGCCGTCTCCGAGCACGTCGAGCGCTTCCCCGACGAGGAGCCGTTCACGGCGTCGGTGCGCTTCCGCACCGTCGGTGACATGACGTGCACCGGCGGCGTGCTCTCGGACGCGGTCAAGCTCGAGGACGTCGTCGCCGAGATCGTCGCGACGCGCGTCACCGAGCGCGGCGAGACGCGCGCCGACGACCGCGTCAGCGAAGCAGCGATGGAGGATCGTAAGCGTGTCGGCTACTTCTAGCTCAACACAGCTGCTGCGCCTCGTCACGGCCGGCTCGGTCGACGACGGCAAGTCGACGCTCATCGGGCGGCTGCTCTACGACTCGAAGTCGATCATGGTCGACCAGATGGAGCACATCGAGGACGCGTCGCGGCGGCGCGGCTACGACTACGTCGACCTCGCGCTGCTTACCGACGGCTTGCGCGCGGAGCGCGAGCAGGGGATCACGATCGACGTCGCCTACCGCTCGTTCGTGACGCCGCGCCGCCGCTTCCAGCTCGCCGATGCGCCCGGTCACGTGCAGTACACGCGCAACATGGTCACGGGAGCGTCGACCGCCGACGTCGCCGTGATCCTGCTCGACGCGCGGCAGGGCGTCGTGGAGCAGACGCGCCGGCACGCGTACATCGCGTCGATTCTCGAGATCCCGCACGTCGTCTTCGCCGTCAACAAGATGGACCTCGTCGACTTCTCGCAGGACCGCTTCGACGAGATCGTCACGCAGCTCGAAGAGTTGAACGTGCAGCTCGGCACGCACGACCCCAAGGCCGTCCCGATGTCCGCGCTGCGCGGCGACAACGTCGTCGACGGCTGCGCCGAGTCGATGCCCTGGTGGGACGAGCCGCCGCTGCTCGAGTTCCTCGAGCAGATCGAGATCTCCACCGACCGCAACCTCGAGGATCGCCGCTTCCCCGTGCAGTGGGTGATCCGGCCGATGTCGGACGAGCATCACGACTACCGCGGCTACGCGGGCCGTGTCGCGAGCGGGATCTGGCAGGCCGGCGACGAGGTCGTCGTGCTTCCGTCCGGCCTGCGCTCGCGCGTCGAGGCGGTCGAGAACGCCGACGGACCGCTCGATGCGGCCGTGCCGCCGATGTCGATCACGTTGCGACTCGCCGACGACGTCGACGTCTCGCGCGGGAACATGCTCGCCGATCCGGCGCGGCCGCCCGTCGTCGCCCGCGAGGTCGAGGCGCGCGTCTGCTGGATGAGCGAGCGCCCGCTCGAGGCGCGCGCGAAGATCGGCGTCAAGCACACGACGCGCACCGTGCGCGCACTCGTCGAGGAGCTCGTTTCGGTCGTCGACATCAGCACGCTCGAGAACGTCGCGAGCCCGGCGACGCTCGGGCTGAACGACATCGGCCTCGTCCGGCTCCGTCTCTCGGAGCCCCTGTGCGTCGACCCGTACGCCGAGAATCGCGAGACGGGCGCGTTCATCCTCATCGACGAGGCGACGAACGACACGGTCGGCGCCGGAATGATCGTCACCGCCAGTACGTGAACCGCCGCCGATGACCTGGCAGTTCACGCTCACGGGCCTCCTGATCGGCTCGATCGTCGGCCTCACCGGCATGGGCGGCGGCTCGCTGATGACGCCGATCCTCGTCATCGTGTTCGGGTTCAAGCCGACCTACGCGGTCGGCACCGACATCGTGCACGGTGCGATCTTCAAGTCGTTCGGCGCGATTCGCCATCGCCGACTCGGCACCGTGCACGCCCGGCTCACGCTCTGGATGTTCCTCGGCTCGGGCCCGCTCTCCCTCGCCGGCGTCGGCGTCGCCGCGCTGATCAAGCATCAGTACGGCGATACCGCGCAGAGCATCGAGGGCTACGCGGTCGGTGCCGCGCTCGTCGCCGGCGGGATCGGCTTCCTCGCCAAGTCGTTCATCAAGCGCGGCGTCCAGTCGAGCGACCAGCCGTTCATCCTGTCGCGCCGCGACAAGATCGTCGCGGTCGCCATCGGCGCCGTGTTCGGCTTCGTCGTCGGGCTCACGTCGGTCGGCAGCGGCACGTTCTTCGGGCTCGTGATGGTCCTCGTCTATCCGTTGACGATGTCGAAGATCGTCGGCACCGACATCTTCCACGCCGCCGCGCTGCTCTGGGTCGCGGGCATCGGCCACCTCGTCAGCGGCAACGTCGACCTGCACGCGACCGCGTGGATGCTCACCGGCTCGATTCCGGGTGTGCTCATCTCGAGCCGCTTCACGGTGCGCGTGCCCGAGGTGCTGCTGCGGGTCGCACTCGGAACGATCCTCCTGCTCAGCGGGCTCAAGCTCGTGAACGTGCCGCAGGGGCAGTGGATCCTGCTCGGCGGCCTGATCGCGCTCGGGTTCGTACTGTGCGGGTACGGCGTGCGCGCGTGGGTCGCCCGTCCGCGCGTCGCGGCGACGACGCAGGCGTGACGCCGCTCGATCCGTTCCGCGACGGGATCTGGCTGAAGCGCGAGGACGAGCACCAGCTCGGCGCGTTCAAGTGGCGCGGCGCGCTTGCGACGATCGAGGCGCGCATGCCTGAGGTCGTCGTCACCGCGTCGACCGGGAACCACGGCGCCGCCACCGCCTGGGCGGCGCGGCGTGCCGGCATCCGCGCGATCGTCTTCGTCCCCGAGCAGGCGAGCGCGGCGAAGGTGGCGCTGATCGAGCAGCAGGGCGCCGAGCTGCGGTACGTCGGCGCCGACGTGGACGAGGCGAAGGAGGCGGCGCGCGCGCTCGCCGACCGGGAAGGCTGGTTCTTCTTCGAGGACGGCGCGGAGCCGGCGCAGTTCGACGGCTACGCGGCGATCGGCGACGAGCTGCTCGACCAGCTCACCGAGCCGCCGGGATCCGTCGTCGTGCCGGTCGGCAACGGCGCGCTCGCGATCGGTGTCTTCCGGGCGCTGGAGCGCCGCGCGCCGTCCACCGAGCGCGTCGCCGTCGCCGCAGCCGCCGCACCGGCGATGTGGGAGAGCTGGCGCGCCGGAGCTCCGACGGACTCCGAGCGCTCGCAGACGTTCGCGGACGGCCTCGCCGTGCGCGTCGCGATCCCGCTCGCGGTCGCCGAGCTGAACCCGCTCGTGCAGCGGTTCGAGCTCGTCTCGGAGCGCGAGCTGGCGCTCGCTGTCGGGGCCTACGCGGAGGTCGGATTGCGGGTCGAGGGGGCCGCCGCGGCGCCGCTCGCGGTCGCGCTGCGGGAGAGCCTCCCGAGGCCGGTCGTGCTCATCGTCACAGGCCGTAACATCGACGACGCGCTGTGGCGGCGCGCGGTCGAGACGCCGCACTCATTCCCGGCTTAGCCGGCCTGCGTAGAATCGCTGAGCTTTGCAGCGAGTTCTGACGACTGCGACCCTGGTCGGGCTCCTCGTGGCGACGGCTGCGGCGTTCGCGATCACAGAGCGGCTGAAGCTCGTCAAGAGCCCGATCTACGGGACGGTGATCTCACCGGTCTTCTCGCCGGTGTGCAGCTGCGCCCGCGGCAAGGCGGTCATCCGCATCAAGCTCCGGCACGGCGACCACGTCACGGTCAGCATCCTCGACCGGAAACGGCAGCCGCTGCGGACGCTCGCGGTGGGCCTGAGCGTGCCTCGCGGCAAGAGCGTGTTCCGCTGGGAGGGGCTGACCGACTTCGGCGACCGCGCGCCCGAGGGGTCGTATCAGGTGCAGGTCCACCTCGAGGGCCAGCACCGGACGATCCTGCTGCCGAACGTGATCAGGCTCGACACGACGCCGCCGGACGTCGCCGACACGAGACCGAACCGACCGCAGTTCTCCCCGGACGGCGACACGCGTGCCGACTCGGTGTCGATCCACTACAAGCTCAGCGAGCTTGCCTATGTGCTCGTGTACCTCGACGGTCGACGGATCATCCGCACGAAGTCGCACCAGCCGAACGGCGCGTTCGCCTGGACGGGCAAGCTCAACGGCACCCTGCTCCCGGCCGGGACGTACACGCTCAGCATCGGCGCCGTCGACCTCGCGGGGAACGTGACGCCGACGGCCGGGCGCGCGCGTGTGCGCGTCGAGCTGCGTTACATCACGCTGGCGAACCGTCACATCACGGGCGTCGTGTCCGGCACGAAGTTCGTGATCGGTGTCTCGACGGACGCCAGGTCGTACCGGTGGCAGCTCGGAGCGCGCAAGGGCGTCGCGTCGGGCCCGGTGCTGCGTCTGCTGGCGCCGCAGCAGGCCGGCCGGTACACGCTCAGGGTGACGGAGCACGGGCACTCGAGCGCCGCAGCGGTGCTCGTCGGATGATCGGGCTCGCGCAGCTCGGCGGGCCTGTCGCGTGTCTCGGGCTCGCGGTGCTCCTCGTCACGCGGTCGCAGCGCAACCGGCTCGCGGGCCTGGGCTTCGCCGTCCTCGGCGCCGTCCTCCTCGGCATCGCGCTCGCGCCGAACGCGCCGGGGAAGCTCGCGATCGGTGTCGCGGCAGCGCTCGCTGCTGCTGCCGCTGCGGCGATCGCCTTCCGGCTCGTGCCGTGGCTCCTGCCGATCGCCGCGCTCGCCTGTGTGCCTGCACGCATCGGCGTGCACGTCGACGGCGCCGGGTCGAAGCTGCTCGTGCCGCTCTACGTCGTCGTCCTCGGAACAGCGATGCTGCTCGGGTGGGAGCTCTGGCGCGGCGACGGGCGCGCGCACGAGCTCGGCCGCGCCACCTGGCCGCTCGCGGCGTACCTGGCGTGGGTGGGCATCTCGCTCGCGTGGAGCTCGGACGTCCACGAAGGCGCGATCGAGCTGCTCGCCTTCTACGTGCCCTTCGCCGTCCTGGCGCTCGCGGTCGCGCGCCTGCCCTGGAGCACGGCCGGCCTGCGCGTGCTCTACGGCGCGGTCACCCTGATGGCGCTCGTGTTCGCGTCAGTCGGCTTCTTCCAGTACCAGACGCGCGACATCTTCCAGAACCCGAAGGTGATCAACTCGAACGCCTACGCCCAGTTCTTCCGCGTGAACTCCGTCTTCTGGGATCCGTCCGTGTACGGGCGATTCCTCGTCGTCGCGATCGTGCCCGGCCTCGTGCTGCTGGTCCACGGCCGCGTCCGCCGGCTCGCGCCCGTCGTCGTTGCGGCGATCGTCGTGGTGTGGCTCGGCCTGCTGATCTCGTTCTCGCAATCGAGCTTCGCGGCGCTCCTCGTCGCGGTCGTCGGCGCTGCCGTCGTCGCGTGGCGCTGGCGTGCGCTGCTCGCGGTCGCCGCGGCGGTCGCGGTGCTCGCGGGGATCGCCGTCTCGGCGCCGGCGCTGCGCCACTCGATCCAGCACCACACCTCGAGCGGCCTGAACAGCGCCACGAGCGGGCGCGCGGGCCTGGTTGCGAACGGGATCCGCATCGCCAAGGCCCACCCCGTGGCGGGTGTCGGCGTGGGCGGGTTCAAGCACGCGTACGCTGACCGCGTGAAGCTCAAGGGCAAGGCGCCGAAGACGGCCGCGTCGCACACGACGCCGGTGACCGTCGCCGCGGAGACGGGCATCGTCGGGCTCGCGCTGTACGTCGCGCTCCTGGCGGCGCTGCTCGCGCAGGCGTTCCGCCGGGCCGACCGCTCGCTCGCCGGCAGCGTCTCGCTCGCGGGCGGCCTCGCGCTCGCCGCGGTCATCTGCCACTCGCTCTTCTATGCGGACTTCTTCGAGGATCCGACGACGTGGCTGCTGATCGGCGTCGTCGGGCTCGCGGCGCAGCGGTCCATGCAGGAGAAGGAGGCGGTGCCGGTCTGATCGAGCAGTGGCAGAAGGCGCTCGTGCTCGCGCCGCACACCGACGACGGCGAGTTCGGCTGCGGCGGCACGATGGCGCGGCTCGCCGAGTCGGGCTGCGAGGTGCGCTACGTCGCGTTCTCGATCGCGACGCGCTCGCTGCCGGAGGGCTTCCCGCCCGACACGCTCGCCCGCGAGGTGCGCGAGGCGACGGCGGAGCTCGGCATTCCCGAGGAGCGGCTGACGGTGCACGACTTCGACGTGCGCACGTTCCCCGAGCACCGGCAGGACATCCTCGAGCTGCTCGTCGCCCTCTGGGAGGAATGGCAGCCCGACGTCGTCTTCATGCCGAGCCAGCACGACATCCACCAAGACCACCGCACGATCGCCGACGAGGGCCTGCGCGCGTTCAAGCGGACGACGATCCTCGGCTACGAGATCCCGTGGAACAACTTCGACTTCTCCTACCAGTGGTACGTCTCGCTCGAGGCGCGCCACGTGGAACGGAAGGTCGCCGCGCTCGAGAAGTACGCGTCGCAGCAGCACCGGCGCTACGCGAACGCCGAGTACGTGCAGAACCTCGCCCGGATGCACGGCATCAACGTGAACCGCGAGTACGCCGAGGTGTTCCAGGTGTACCGCGTGATCGTCTAGCGGCGG
>JANMWV010000421.1:0-7720 GCA_031394165.1 Actinomycetes bacterium | reverse complement strand
GAAGTTGAACACCGCTCGGTGGTAGGTGCCGTCGACGAGCTTCACGATCAGCGACCGGCAGCCGCTCCAGCCGCGGTCGGTCTTCCAGACGTAGTGGTACTGGTCGCCCGGGGCCGTCGACGAGCTGCCGACGCTGACCGTAGGCATGCCCGATGACGGCGCATCGGGTGCGGTGCACGACACGGGCGCCGATTGCGGATAGCCCGTCGCGAGCACGTCGTTCAGCGTTCCGTTGCTGCCCGGAACGGCGAACTTGACCGGCACGGCCCGTCCCGGCTGGGCTGCGTTCACCTGCGGCGGGTTCGCGACCGGGGGAGTGAACCCGCTGAACGGCAGCTGCTCGACCGTCCCGCAGCCGCTGTCGTGACCGGCGAGGCCGATCATCGTCATGTCGTCCTGGTGATCGGCGGCGGAGCCGAGGCCGATCGCGTCGAGGAACACGATGCCCGCGCTCGCGCCGGACGGCGTGAAGCCCGTGGCGCTCAGGGGGATGCGCGCCGTCGCCGCGATGTGACCCGTCGCGTCCGCGGTTGCCGTACCGACCTGAAGCTCACCCGCGGAGTCGAGCCCGGGCGAGCTGACGATCAGCTGCACCGAGGTGCCGGGCACGAAACCGCCGCCGGACACCTGCACCTGCTGTCCCGCCTGGAAGGAGCCGGCGCAGTCCGTGCTGCCCGCCGAGACGGGCTGGACCGTGAGCGTGCCGAAGCCGTCCGCGGGCAGGGCGAGCGTGGACGGCGGGTCGGGCAACGCCGGCGGGTTGACCGGGAAGCCGGCCGGAGTCAGGGTCGCCGCAGAGCCGATGTACGAGGCGATCGCCGCCGCGTAGCCGTCGGCGTGTCCGGTCGCATTCGGGTGGAACGAGCCCACGATCGGGAGGCCCGGGATGATGCAATGCCCGGCCACCGACCACGTGCACGAGCCGCCGCCTCCGGAGGCGAAGCTGATCCCGTTCAGATACGCGCCCGCCGGCCCGCAGATCTCATGACCTGCAAACGCGCCGCGCACGTCGACGAAGTTGACGCCTGCCTCTGCGGCCGCCTCCTGCAGCACGGCGTCGAGCCGGTCGCCCGCGCCGTTCATGAAGGTCTGGTCGTCATTGGTGAGGAACGGCGCGAGCTGAATGCAGTTCTGCCCGTCGGACGAGCTCGGGAACAGGCGCGGATAGTCCGCCACGATCACGGACGTGTTCACCGGGTCGACGGCCGACATGATGCTCAGCTCGGTGTTCTTCACCGGCCAGAAGACGTTGTCGATGCCGGCGTTCACCGACGAGGTGAACGTGCCGGAGTGCGCGCAGCTCGGGTCCTGGCCGAGGCCGAGCCACCGTCCCACCGCACCGATCTCGGCGTTGATGAAGTCCGCCTTCAGCTTCTGCTCGATGCACGCCTTCAGCACGTTTGCGAAGCCGGCGTCGTTGCCGCCGATCGTCATCGTCAGGAGGTCGGCCGAGGTGTCCACGCCCGGTTGCGTGATCTGGGGCGGCTCGGTGTCGTGGAACGTGCTCGTGATGTCCGACGTGACGGCGCCGCTACAGGCGTAGAAGAGCGGTGACAGGCCGAACTGGGTGCCGAGCACCTGGGAGTAGGCCAGCGCGGAGCGATGGCAGTAGTCGCTCGGGCCGTCGGTCCCGGCGAAGAATGGCGGCGCGCCCTCACCGGAGGAATAGGAGTCGCCGAGCGCGACGTACTTCCCCTGCCCGTTGATCCCGAACTCGCCGATCGCGAAGGCCACGTCGGAGCTGATCGTGATGCTCGCGATGCGCGCGCTACCGGTGCCGTAGAAGCCGAAGTACTGGGCTCCTGCCAGGCCGTACACCGGGATCGGGCCCGAGCTCGTCCCATCCTGCGCGACCGCGGTGATGGAGAAGACGGCGAAGGGATCCGGCTCGGCGTAGAAGTAGAAGGCCGACGTGTCCGGCGGCAGGGTGATTGTCGCGCTGAGGGCTCCGAGGGTCGCGTACACGTCTCCGGCGTAGCCGTTGCTCCACGTCGCCCAGCCGTTGCCGACGCCCAGGTGGTAGAGGGACGGCGAGAACGTCACGTCGCGGCCGGTTGGGTCCGTGACGCCGGGCACCGGGTCGAAGAAGGGCTGCGGGTCGGAGCCGAACGGCCTCATCGAGTACGGCCCGAGCGTCGCGGGTGGGGCTCCCGCGCCCGGGGACCCGTCGAACCTGATCGTGCCCGACGCCGCTGCGGTGCCGACACCGGCCAGGGCGACGCTCGCGACACTCGCGAGGACGGCAAACAGAAGGCGGAAGGGGTGCATTGGGTGACGCTCCTCTCGCTGGGAGGCCGGGAAACCCGCGCGGCGGGCGACGATACGCGTGCAACTTGCGGCAGTCCTGAACTTACGCTCTGCCGAAGGTCAACACAAGATCCGCCACGGTTCTTGAGTCCGTCGGGCGCGAGGAGTAGCGTCGCGCCAGACGACGGCTGCGGCAGCCCACGTTCGAGGAGAACCGCATGCCCGAGTACGCACAGGCCGGCGCCTAGCCTCAGAGGATGATGGCGACCGAGCAGGCACGCGACGAGCTGCGGCTCGATTACGACCGGACGACCGAGCTGCTGCGGACGCTGACCGACGTCCGCTTCAAGCTCCTCGCGTTCGTCCCGACGATCTCCGGCGCGGCGGTCGGCCTGCTCAGCCGCGCCCACTCGGCCGCAGAGCTGCTCGCAGTCGGCAGTCTCGGCCTCGTCGCGACACTCGGCATCGTTCTCTACGAGCTGCGCAATACCCAGGTGTACGACTACGCCGTCCACCGTGCCGTCGAGCTTGAAGCCCGGCTTGGTCTCGTCTCGATCTTTCGCCCGCCGGCTCCCGGCGGCCTGTACCGGGAACGCCCGGGCCACAGCCTGCGCATCTTCGGTCTCGCAGCCGGCGGTCACGACCGCGGGCTTGCGCTCGTCTACAGCGCGGCGATCGGCGGCTGGGGTTACCTCGTCGCCTGGGGCGCCCTGCGCGCACTCGACGCCGCACAGGCGCAGAAGCTCGGCGGCGTGGTCGGCGCGATCGCCGGCCTGCTCGTGCTGGTCGAGTTCCTCCGCATCGACGGCCGCCCGAACAAGGCAGGCACGACCGCCGAGCGCTCGAACGCCCCGGTGACGCCGCGCGCGCCCTGACTCGGGCGGCGCGACTCTCGCCTAGGCTTGCGTGCATATGGAAGCGGTACCGCCGAGGCGGCGCGCGCAGGCGATCGCGGCCGTCCAGGATCTCCGCGGGGATGAGCTCGGGTCTGCGGAGATCGCGGCGGCCCGCTCGATCGCCAACGTCCTGATCGAGGGCTTCGACAAGCATTTCCGCCTCTTCCGCGCGTCGAGTGCTGCGGCGAAGGCGCGGTTCGACGACGCGGCGTGGACGGAGGCGCAGCGCGCGGTGCAGGAGCGGATCCGCTTCTACGACGACCGTGTGCGGGAGTGCGTCGAGCGGATCCGCGCCGAGTTCGACGTCGAGTCGTTCGACACGGCGATCTGGCAGCACGCGAAGCTCTTCTACATCGGCCTGCTCGTCGACCATCGCCAGCCGGAGCTGGCGGAGACGTTCTTCAACTCGGTGATCACACGCCTCCTGCGTCGTACCTACGCCGACAACGACCTGATCTTCGTGCGGGCGACGATGTCGACGGAGCACATCGGCGCCGACCCGCCCATCTACCGCAGCTACTACCCGAGCTCCACGGGCATGCGGGAGTGCTTCGAGCAGGTCTTCCGCGATTTCGGCTGGAGCCGCCCGTTCGCGGATCTCGACCGCGACGTCGGCTACCTGTTGCGCGCGCTCGACGAGCGTGCCGGCGGCCCTTGGGCGCACATCGAGCCGAACCACCAGCTCCAGGTGCTCGGCTCGCCGTTCTACCGGGGCAAGGCCGCGTACGTGCTCGGCAAGATCGTCAACGGACACGAGGAGCTGCCGTTCGTCGTGCCCGTCCTGCACGACGCCGCCGGCCTGCTCTCACTCGATGCGCTCCTCCTCGACGAGGTGCAGCTCAACGTCCTGTTCTCGCTGTCGCGCGCCTACTTCATGGTCGACATGGAAGTGCCATCGGGGTACGTCGAGTTCCTGCGCTCGATGACGCCGACGCGGCCGCGCGCGGATCTGTACACGATGCTCGGCCTCGGCAAGCAGGGCAAGACGCTGTTCTTCCGCGATCTGCTCCAGCACCTGCACTACTCGCAGGACGAGTTCGTCGAGGCGCCGGGAATCAGGGGCAAGGTGATGCTCGTCTTCACGCTGCCCTCGTATCCCTACGTGTTCAAGATCATCAAGGACGTCTTCGGGCACGGGAAGGAGACGACTCGCGCGAAAGTTCGCGACAAGTTCACGATGGTGAAGCACGTCGACCGCGTCGGGCGGATGGCGGACACGCTCGAGTTCACGGAGCTCGCGCTTCCGCTCGAACGCTTCTCGGCCGAGCTGCTCGGCGAGCTGCACGCACTGGCGTCGTCGATGATCGAGGTGGGCGACAGCCTCGTCATCCACCACTGCTACGTCGAGCGGCGGATGGTCCCGCTGAACATCTATCTCGAGCGCGCGCTGCCGGACGAGTTCGAGTCTGCGGTGATCGACTACGGCAACGCGATTCGCGATCTCGCGATCGCGAACATCTTCCCCGGCGACATGTTGTGGCGGAACTTCGGCGTCAACCGCAACGGGCGCGTCGTCTTCTACGACTACGACGAGATCGAGTATCTGACGGACTGCAACTTCCGCCGCATTCCGGAGGCGCCGGACACCGATGCGGAGTTGTCAGACGGCCCCTGGTACGGGGTGCTGCCCGGCGACGTCTTCCCCGAGGAGTTCGCGACCTTCCTCCTCGGCGACCCGCGCCTGCGCGAGCTCTTCCTGCTGCACAACGCCGACCTGCTCGAGCCCGAGTTCTGGCAGGCCTGCCGGCGCCGCGTCGAAGACGGCGAGATCGCCGACTTCTTCCCGTACCCGACGTCGCTGCGCTTCGGCCACAGCGGCTGAGACTTCAGAGCGGCTGAGACGTCAGCGCACGCGCACGATGAGCAGCGGCTTCGCGTCCGGGCCCAGCGTCTGCAGGCCCATCTCCGCCGACGACTGCACGTTCACGGCCTGCAGGCGGTAGACGCCGGCCTTCGCGAAGACGAGCGTGTGCGTCGTGCCCGTCTCCCAGCGCCCGAGCCCGCCTGCGAGCTTCGGGCCCGCGAGCTGCGTGACGTCGAACGCCATCGGACAGCTGTTGCGGATGACGATCCGTGTTCCGCGCTTCAGGGCGATCGTGTGCGTGGCGCCGAGCGGGCGCGAGTCCTCGGTGCCCCACATGTGGCAGTTCCGCATCACGTGGATGATCGAGAGCCGGACGGTCGGGGATGCGACCGCGGCCGGAATCACGACGAGCGCGGTGCCGAGCGCGATACAGGCTGCGAGCTTTCGCATGGCCTCAGTCTCGCCGGACCGCGGCCGGACCGGTAGGGCAGAAAGTACGGATCCGCGTTGCGGGTTACTGTCACCTCGTGCCCGAGCGCTGGACCCGAGCCGTGCTTCGCTTGCGAGTGCCGGTGCTGCTTGCCTGGCTTGCGGTGCTCGTCGTCGGCGCGTTCGCCGCTGTCGCACTGCCGCAGCACCTGTCGAACGTCTTCACGGTTCCGGGCACAGAGTCGGACAAGGCGCGGCAGCTCCTCCAGCAGCACTTCGGCGAGCGCCCCGACGGCGTCTTCACCGTCGTCTTCGTGGCGCGCCGCAGCGGGCTCGCGGCCGCGCAACACCGGCTGAACCGCGCGGCGGCGCTCGTGCCCGGCGCGCGTGCGTCGACGCTGCGTGCGAACGGCGGCCTGCTCTACGGCGAGATCGACTCGACGCTCGACCTCCAGCACTCGAAGGGCTACACGGGCCCGGTGAGGCGCGCTCTCGCGGGCGCTCCGCGCGCCTATGTGACGGGCCAGCCGGCGATCCAGCACGACCTCGAGCCGGTGCTCTCGCACGACCTGTTGCGGGGTGAGGCGATCGCGCTGCCGATCGCGCTCGCCGTGCTCTTCGCGGTACTCGGGCTCTCGCTCGCGGTGCTCGTGCCGTTCGTGTTCGCTGCGTGCACGATCACCGCCACGCTCGCCGTCGTCTTCGCCCTCGTCCACGGCTTCACGATGGTGAGCTACGTCACGAATCTCGTCGAGCTCGTCGGGATCGGTCTCGCCGTCGACTATTCGCTGCTCGTCGTCTACCGCTTCCGCGAGGAGCTCGACGCGGAGAAAGACGTCGACGCCGCGATCGTTCGGACGATGGAGACAGCCGGACGCTCCGTCCTCTTCTCGGGCGCGACAGTCGCGATCGGGCTCGGCCTCCTGCTCTTCGTGCCGGTGCCGTTCGTGCGGTCGCTCGGCGTCGGCGGCTTCCTCGTTCCGCTTGCCTCGATGACGGCGGCGGCGACGCTGCAGCCGGCGCTTCTCTCCGTGCTCGGACGACGCGGCATGCGCAGGATCGAGCTCCTTCCTGCCGCGCGCGACCTCGACCAGGGCTTCTGGTCGCGTCTCGCACGCGCGATCATGCGCCGGCCCGTGCTGTTCCTGTTCGTCGGCGCCTCGATCCTCGTCGCCGCCGCGATCCCGGCTGCGTATCTGCAGGTGACGCCGGGCTCGATCTCCGCGCTGCCGTCGGGGAACGACTCCGTGCGCGGCATCCGCATCCTGCGAGACCGCGTCGGCGCCGGTGCTCTGACCCCGACCGAGATCGTCGTCGACACGGGCCGGCGCGGCGGCATTCGCACGCCGGAGCTGAAGCGCGCGTTCCGCCGGCTCACGAATGCCACGTTCCACGACCCGGAGGCGTACATCACGGCCAGCGGCCCGCGCACGCCGTACGTCGACCCGACGGGCCGCTACCGGCGCGTCTACGTCGTCGGTCGCCACGAGTACGGCGCCGAGCTGAGCTCGCAGCTCGTGCGGCGCATCCGCGACACACTCGTCCCGCGTGCGCGTTTCCCCGAGGGCGTTCGCGTCTACGTTGGCGGCTCGCCGGCGCAGGGCCTCGACTACCTCTCGCGTTCGTACGCGTGGTTCCCGTGGCTCGTCGCCGCTGCACTCGTGCTGACGTACCTCGTGCTGCTGCGCGCGTTCCGGTCGGTGCTGCTGCCGCTGAAGGCGGTGCTGCTGAACGTCCTCTCCGTCGCGGCGGTCTACGGGCTGCTCGTCGTCATCTTCAAGTGGGGCGTGGGCGCCGACCTGCTCGGGCTCTACAAGGTCGACCAGATCGAGGGCTGGATCCCGATCTTCCTGTTCGCGATGCTCTTCGGCCTCTCGATGGACTACGAGGTGTTCCTCGTCACGCGCATGCGCGAGGCCTGGGACGAGACGCACGACAACGCGCGGGCCGTCGCGCATGGTCTCGAACGCACGGGCCGCCTCGTCACCGCGGCGGCGCTGATCATGGTCGCGGCGTTCTCGGGCTTCGTCGCCGGCCGCGTCGCCGGCCTCCAGGAGTTCGGTGTCGGCCTCGCGCTCGCCATCCTCATCGACGCGACGCTCGTGCGGATGATCCTCGTGCCGTCGCTGATGGCGATCTTCGGCTGCTGGAACTGGTGGCTGCCGAAGGGAGGGAGCCGAAGCCCCCTCCCTTCCTCCACACGATCTACTTGACGATGGTGATCGCCAGGCGGATCGCCGGCAGCTCGTAGCCGAGCGCGAGGCCCGGAACGTCTCGCTCATACGTCAGGACCGGGATCATCCCGTAGGGCGTATTCGCGAACGAGGGCTGCTGCGTATACAGC
>JANMWV010000414.1:0-6112 GCA_031394165.1 Actinomycetes bacterium | reverse complement strand
CACCTCTACCGGGAGGTTGGACACAATTTGGACAGTACGCGGCGCGGACTGACCCTCGCCTGACCGGCGGGCGCGGCGCAGCTTCGAGACCGTTCCCAGGCCCGGTCGGTACAATCGACGCCGTCCTGGCGCATTCGTCTAGTGGCCTAGGACGCCGCCCTCTCACGGCGGTAGCACGGGTTCGAATCCCGTATGCGCTATCAGTGGCCCGCATGGTCAGGCGAATCCCGCTGACCATGCGGGCTTACTCGCCTCTAGCAGAACAGTGCAACGGTGAACGAGTCGAGGTCGGCCGGGTTGCCGCCTGAGTCGAACGTCTGCACGGTCACGCCGTTTCCGCCCGTCGTCTTCACCGTGGCCGAGCCGTTGGTCAGGTCGGTTCCGCCGGGGATCGCGAGCGCGGCGCACTTGCTCACGTCCTGATTGAACGTGAGGTTGTAGAGGCCCGAGCCCGCGCCCTGCTTCACAAGCGTTCCCACGCCGTTGGACGGTCCCAGCTCGACGCCCCCACCGGCTCCCGCCTTCTTCTTGACGGTCGCGAACAGCCTCGTCGCGGGGTCTCCTTTCGCACCGGCTGGACCCGACGGGCCTGTGGCGCCGGGCAGCCCGTCGGCCCCCTTCGGCCCTGCAGGCAGCGCCCCGGGCCTGAAGTTGGCGGCGACGAGCGAGTGCGGCTTGACCTTGGCGGCGACGACCGCGCCGTTGACCAGCTGCTTCGTGCCGACGCTGTTCGGGGGCAGGGTGATCGCGGCATAGCCGGTCCCTCCCAGCGCGACGGCGAGCGCGAGGCAGGCGATGACGAGAGCAGGAGACGGGTGACGGCGGAACCGGCTCATGCGATTCTCCTTTCGAGTGGCTGTCTTGCGTCGATGGTACGCTCGCCGCCGCAGTGCTCCAACCTCGGAGGAGGACCGGAACGGGCACGCAGCAGGCTGAGACTCGAGCTTCCCGGAGTGCCCAACTCGGCCACTGGCTTGCGAATCCGATGCTCGTGACCGTGGTCGCCGCTCTGCTCGGCAGCTGGCTGTTGCCGCAGCTCACGCGCGGCTGGCAGAACCACCAGAAGTCGTTGGAGATCAAGACGGGCCTCGTCAGTCAGATGAGCGAGTCCGTCAGCAGCGCGGTCGCGACGGGCCGGTTCATCGCGGCGGGTCTCGTCGCCGAGTCATCCTCGGACCCGCGCGCGGAGCAAGGCGCCTGGAACGACGCCTACCGAACGTGGACGACCGAGAGCGCCTCGATCGGGGCGAAGCTTCGGGCGTACTTCGGCGCCGGCGTCGGGTCCGATTGGCAGACGTTCACGTACGTCGTCACCGACTTCCTCCAGCTGAGCGCGAACGTGAAGCGGGACAGCGGGCGGGTCGAGCAGGTGCGCGAGATCTTCACGTATCGGGACCGGTTGAAGAACGCGCATCTGAGCCGCAAGGACTGGCTTGTGCTCGCGACGACGCGCTCGGGTGCGGCCTTCCAGTCCGCCTACGCCGAGCTCGGCCGAGGCCTGCTGACGCGGCAAGATGAGCTGGTCCAGCGCGTGCTCGACTCGAGCGTGTCGGGCTTCTGACCTTCGTGCGCCGCACCGCTCGCGCCGTCCGGATTCTCGTCCGCGACGACGCGCTCCCGCGCTGGCTGCGCGCGCTCGCGGCGGTCGGCGTCGCGCCGATTCCCGGGCCGTTCGACGAGGCGGTGCTGCTCGTCGTCGCCGCGATCCTCTGGCTCGGGTATCGCGACCAGCTCCGCGCAGCGTGGCGCGACGCCGCCTGATCGTGGAGATCGTCCGAGACGTCCTCTAGCCTCGGCGCAGTGCCAGCCGCCGCTCACCCTTCTCACGGCACGTTCGGCGACGATCCGTTCGGACGTGGCGCGGAGCGGCTGGCGCGCTTCTTCGGGACGCCGAAGTACATCCTCGTCCAGACGTTCCTCGTCATCCTCTGGGTCGCGTTCAACTCACTCGCGCTGATCTCGCACTGGGATCCGTACCCGTTCATCCTGCTGAACCTCGCCTTCTCGACCCAGGCCGCGTACGCCGCGCCGCTGATCCTGTTGGCACAGACGCGTCAGACCGAGCGCGACAAGGCGCACGGTGAGAAGCTCGACAAGCGGCACACGGAGCTCGAGGAGACCGCGAACCGGCAGAACAACCACATCGCCAAACTGCTCGAGGCGAACACGCAGCTCACGGAGCAGGACAAGGAGCTGACGCAGCAGGTCCACGACCTGACGCGCGAGATCCACGCGCTGCTGCTGAAGCGAAGCTAAAGAGAGACATGTCCGATGCCAGGCACGGGACTGGTGGTCTTCGGACATGTCGCTTGCCCGCAGGGCGGCTTCGTCAATCAAACGGGCGCGATGAGCGACCCGCGGCGCCCGTCTCCGACGGCCACGCCTGGTGCCAGGCACGAGACGTGGGGCGGTTGGACAGGTCCGATGAGACTCAGCCGGGCGCCGTCGTCTCCGTCGCGGAGCGGAACTCGCTTCCGCGCAGCAGTGACGCGTCCGCCGTGAGTACAGAAGAAGGGTTTCCCCCATGAAGCGAGCGAAGCGACGCGCTTTAAGCAGCTGCGAGGTCGTCGACGAGCGGGCCCGTGTCGAACGGGTCGAAGCCGAGACGCGCGGCGATCTCCTCGCTCGTCGGCCTCGTGCCCTCGGCGAACAGGTCGCGCAGGATGTCACCCGTCTGCGCGTTCCGCCACCAATCGTCGCCGAGCTCGCGGATCAGGTGCGCGCGCAGCTGAGCCGACCGGATCCACGCGCGCAGGTAGTCGGCGGAATAGAAGCCCGAGTCCATGTCGGCGACGTAGCCGCGCGGGTCGTAACGAATGCCTGTCGCGTCGGTGAGCAGCGTCGCATAGTCGCGCGGCGAGCTGCCCTGCTCCTCGGCGAAGTTCGACCAGAAGCCGAGCTCGTACCGGAGCTTCGCGGTGTAGCGGCGATAAAGCAGCGCCTCGAGGAACAGCGTCGCCTGCGCGTTCTCCTCCGCCTGCGCGTCGGAGAGCCCGAAATGCAGCGCGTGCCAGCCCGGCTCCCGCGTGATCGCCTCGAAGATGTACGAATAGATCTCCGTCAGCGCGTGATCGCGCGAGATGCGGCGGAACGTGTACGGCAGCCGCGGGTCGACGCCCGCGTAGTGCAGCGCATGACCCGCCTCGTGCATGAACGCCTGGTAGTCAGCGAGCCCACCCTGCGCGCGCGTGATCAGGTGCACGACGTCGGGCGGGTCGGACGCGATCACACACGCACGCGGATTCTTCTGCGGCCGGTCCTCGAGGTCGAGGCGGATGTTGGGGATCGCGTTCATGTCGAAGCCGAGCGCCTGGACGCTCGCCATGCACACGTCGACGGAGCGCTCCTTCGTGTACGTCGACTCGAGCGGCGACAGCCTGCGCAGGTAGTGCACGTGCGCATTCGACGGCAGCGCGTCGCGCTCGGCGCCGAGCAGCTTTTCGAACCACGTGGCGCGCAACCGCCCGTACGCTGCGGTGCTCGCGTCCGAGGCGGCGACGAGCACCCCCTCCAGCTGCCGCAGCGAGATCGCCTTCTCCTGTTCGTTGCGTGCCACCGGGTCGGGCTCGCCGGAGAGCTCACCCTCCAGTTGCTCGCCGGCGATCATCAGCGCGAGCCGCTCGTCGTTGAAGCGGGCCGACGCAACGCGCTCGAGCTCGCCGAGCGCCTCACGATCGGCGTACGACTCGAGGACGGCGAGGCGCGCCTGCGCCGAGCGCAGCGGCATCTCTTCGCCCTCGAACGTGACGCGGGCGCCGAGGATCGCGTTCTCGAACGCGTCCTCCTGCTCGGCGAGCTCGGAGGTCACGACGCCGCTCTCGCACGTCTTCCGCAGGCGGTAGAGCCGCTCGCGGTCGTCTCCGGACGCCGACTGCTCGGCATCGCGCAACGCCTCCATCTGCGCGCGTGTGAAGAGGCCGGTGTAGCGCGCGACGATTGCCGCCTGCTCCGAGATCTCCTTCTCGCCGACCCGGATGGCGCGCGCCTCCTCGGAGCGCTCGAAGTAGAACTTCTGGAGCTGGGCCTCGTACTCGGCCGGGGTGAGGGCTGCGGTCGTGGACATGCGCCGCACCCTAGCGGCGACGATCGGACGCAGCGAGAGCGTGCACGGTGCTCGTCAGCTCCTCGATCGTGAACGGCTTGCCGATCACCGCGTCTGCCTCGATCGGCTCGCCGGTGTCGATGTCGGACGAGCCGGTGACGACGACCACCGGAATTCTCGGCTCGCGATCGCGCAGCTCCTGGAGCAGCCCGTCGCTCCGCTCCGAGCCGAGGTGCATGTCGAGCAGGACGACGGCGACCGGCTCCGCCTCGATCGCGGCACGCGCCTCCGCGATCGTCGCAGCCTCGAGGATCTGGTAGCCGTCGAGCTCGAGATTCACGCGATACAGCAACCTGAGCGCCGGCTCGTCGTCCACGACGAGAACGATCGGTCGTCCCTTTCCCTCTTGTGACACGGTGGCGATTCTAGCCCCGTACCTCGCAGGCTCGCCCCGGCGTTCACCTCTTGTAACGAGGAAAGGCTGGGGTCACATGTACAAGAAGAACGCTCGGGACGACACGACGGCACGCGGGGTTCCGGCCCCCACGCCGCGGTTCAAACGGCGGGCATGGACGCAGTTCCAGCAGGCCCTCGACCCGCTCGCCCGCCCGCGGCCGCTTCCTCCTACGCGGCGCAGGCCGAGCTGAGCCGCGCCAGCGTCTTCTCGCGCCCGAGGAGCTCGATGCTGTCGAAGAGCCCGGGCGAGATCTTCGAGCCGGTGACGGCGATGCGGATCGGCTGAAAGCCCTGCCGGGGCTTCAGGCCGAGTCGCTCGACGACCGCACGGAGCGCCGCCTCGATCGCCTCCGCGGTGAACGGCTCCAAGTCCGCCAGCGCGTCGCGTGCGGCGCCGATCACCTCTACCCCGCCGTTCAGCTCCGCCGAATCGGGCTGCACGTCCTCGAAGAGGAAGCGCGCGTACGCCGGAAACTCGTCGAGGCGCGCGATCTTCTCCTGCACGAGCGGCGCCGCCTTGCGGACGAGCACGGCGTCCCAGTCGTAGCCTTGCTCGCCGAGCCAGAGGATGAGCGCGTGCGCGAACTGCTCCACGGGGAGCGCGCGGATGTACATGCCGTTCAGCCAGTCGAGCTTGTCGTAGTCGAACTGCGCAGGGCTCGACGTGACCCGCTCGAGCGAGAAGCGCTCGACCAGGTCGTCGCGACTCATGATCGTCGTCTCGCCGTCGGGCGCCCAGCCGAGCAGCGCGAGGAAGTTCACGACGGCGTCGGGCAGATAGCCGCTCTTGCGGAACTCGTCGACACCCGTGGCGCCGTGGCGCTTCGACAGCTTCTTCCCGTCCGGCCCGTTCACGTTCGGCACGTGCGCGTAGACCGGCAGCTCGGCGCCGACCGCACGGATGACGTTGATCTGCTTCGGCGTATTGGAGATGTGGTCCTCGGCGCGGATCACGTGCGTGATGCCGTCCCAGACGTCCTCCATCGGCGAGGCGAAGTTGTAGGTCGGACGCCCGTCGCCGCGCACGAGTACGACGTCCTCCAGCTTCTCGTTCGGAAACTCGACGCGCCCGCGGACGACATCCTCCCAGGCCGTGACGCCTTCGTTCGGCATGCGGAAGCGAATCGCGCCGTCGTCCTCGTACGCCTTCCCCTCGGCGACGAGACGTTGCGCGACCTCCCGGCAGTCGTCGAGCCGGTCGAGCTGGAACGTCACCGGGCCGTCCCAGTCGAGCCCGAGCCAGCGCAGCGAGTCCTCGATCTGGTCGACCGCCTCGGCGACTTCGCGGCTCGTGTCGGTGTTCTCGATCCGGAGCCGGAACTCGCCGCCGTTGTGCCGCGCGAAGAGCCAGTTGAAGAGGAACGTCCGCACGCCGCCGATGTGGAGGAAGCCGGTGGGGCTCGGTGCCATGCGGACGCGGACGGACATCGCGGGCCTATCGTAGTGCCCGTGTACATCGGCGCCCACCTCTCGTCCAGCGGGGGAATCCACACGGCGATCGACCGCGCCGAGGCGATCGGCGCCGAGTCCGTGCAGGTGTTCACCCAGAGCCCGCGCACGTGGCGGCAGACGAACCACGACCCGGCGACGTTCGAGCGCTTCCGCGAGCGGCGC
>JANMWV010000326.1:0-2158 GCA_031394165.1 Actinomycetes bacterium | reverse complement strand
CCTGCCGGCGATCAGGATGCTGGGGTGTCCACGTTCGGCTTTGTAACGCCACACCGATTTTACGCGGCCGCCGACGGCCCCCCGCTTGGTGCTCGCAACCCGGAAACCGGGCAACATTACCGGCCAAACCACTAGAAGATCAGCGACCGGTAGGAGATCGTGCGCCGCATGCCGATCCCCTCGTAGACGCGGATCGCCGACGTGTTCTCCGGCCGCACGAACAGGCACACGGCCGGCACTTGCGCGAGGAGCAGGCGGCACAGATCGGCGAGCGCGCGCTTCGCGTCGCCGCGGTTGCGCGACTCGGGGTCGACCCACACCTGCTGGAGCTGCACGGCCGACGGCGTCCAGGCCGACGCCTCCGCCTTGAAGCGGATGACGCCGTCCTCGAGCCAGAGCCACGACCGCCCCTCCTCGACCTGCGCGCGCGTGCGCCAGCGGAAGCCGTCGGGGTCGCGGAGCAGCGGGTCGATTCCGATCTCCTCCCGGTGCGCGGCCGCGCAGGCGGGCACGAGCAGCTCCAGGTCGGCCGCGGTCGCGCGGCGCAGGCCCGTGCCGCCCGGCTCCGGGGCGTCGGCGAGCACGTAGACGGGCTGGCCGGGACGGTCGTCGCGCGGCACCGGCATGCGGTCGCGCGCCGCCTCCCAGAGGTCGCCGACGGCCCGTTCCTCGCCGATGATCATCCGCGCCTGCCCGCGCACGGTCGCGTCGGCGAACAGCCCGGTGCCCGTCCCGGACGGAACGACGTTCGCACCGACGTGGCAGAGCGCGACGAGCCGGCCGTCCCGCTCGAGCGCCGAGAAGCGCCCGAGCCCGCGCCGGGCGATGTCCTCGAGGAAGACCCGCTCGATCGGCTGGTCCGCGCAGAACGCGAGCGTCTGGTCGAGCGTTGGCTGCACCGCGTGCACGACCGGATCATGAACGCCGCAAGGCTCGAGTGGTTAGGGTTGCCGCCATGCCCATTCACGTTCGCGCCGAGCCCGGCGACTACGCAGACGCGGTCCTCCTTCCGGGAGACCCGCTGCGCGCCCAGTACATCGCCGACACCTATCTCGAGGACGTCGTCCAGACGAACTCCGAGCGCGGGATGCTCGGCTTCCGCGGCACCTGGGAAGGGAAGCCCGTGTCCGTGCAGGCGACAGGCATGGGCTGTCCGTCGGCAGCGATCGTGATCGAGGAGCTCGTGATGCTCGGGTGCAAGAAGCTGATGCGGGTGGGCACCTGCGGCGGCCTGCAGCCGCACCATGCGCTGGGCGACATGATCGTCGCGCTCTCCGCCGTGCCGCAGGACGGCACGACGAACACGTACGTGCAGGAGCCGCACGCCCCGACGGCGGACTGGGGCCTCGTCCACGGCGCCGTGCACGCGGCGAAGGAGATCGGCCAGCCGATTCACGTCGGGCCGGTGGTCTCGAGCGACGTCTTCTACAACCCGGACAGCGGGCAGTACCAGCGCTGGTCCGACCGCGGCGTGCTCGCGGTCGAGATGGAGGCGGCGATCCTCTTCACGCTCGGCGCGCTGCGCAAGGTGCAGGCGGGCTGCCTACTGATCGTCAGCGACATCGTCGTCGAGGGCGAGTTCACCCGGATCACCGACGACGAGATGCGCGCCGCGGTCGACCGGATGACGCGCGTCGCGCTCGCGACGGTCACCTCGACGTAGTTCCGCAACGCTGACTAGCCCCGTCGTCTTCCTCGTCAACCCCGCGTCGAGCAACGGCTCGACCGGAAAGCGCTGGCCCGAGCTCGCGCACCGGGCGGCCCAGCTCGGCCTCAACGGCGAGACGCTCTTCTCGGAGCGGCCGGGACACCTGATCGAGCTCGCGGAGCAGGCCGCGCGCGGCGGCGCGGAGCTCGTCGTCGCGGTCGGCGGCGACGGCACGCACAACGAGACCGTGAACGGGGTGATGCGCGCCGGCGCGACGGCGGAGGTCGCGACGATCCCGCTCGGCACCGGGATGGACTTCGTTCGCACCTATGGAATACCCAACCGGTTCGAAGACGCCGCACGCACAGCGCTCGCGGGATCGACGCGCACGATCGACGTCGGCCGCGTCTCGTACCGCACCTGGGACGGCCAGGACGCGGAGCGCTACTTCGCGAACGTCGGCAGCGTCGGGATGAGCGCTGCGGTGGCCCAGCGCGCGAACGGCATGTC
>JANMWV010000309.1:0-5188 GCA_031394165.1 Actinomycetes bacterium | reverse complement strand
GCAGCCGCCTTCGCAGCCTGCAGCTCACCCAAGTCGTACACCGGCGTCGCCGACGGCTCCCACACCTTCCAGGTCAGGGCAACCGACAGCGTCGGCAACACCGACCCGACTCCCGCGACCACCACCTGGACGATCGACACCGCCGCGCCCAACACCTCGATCACCGCGCAGCCCGCGAACCCGTCGAACTCAAGCTCGCCGTCGTTCTCCTTCACCTCCACCGAGACCGGCTCCACCTTCCAGTGCAGCCTCGACGCAGCCGCCTTCGCAGCCTGCAGCTCACCCAAGTCGTACACCGGCGTCGCCGACGGCTCCCACACCTTCCAGGTCAGGGCAACCGACAGCGCCGGCAACACCGACACCACCCCCGGGAACTACACCTGGACCGTCAACACGGGCGGCGTACCGCCGCCGTCTGGTCTCGGCAACCTCTGGATCGACGGTGGGACCGGTTCCTGCACTCGTTCGTCGACCGCGGTCGCATACAGCGCCGGCACCGCATGCGCGACGCCCCAGGCGGCCCAGAACGCAGCGCAGGGCGGCGACACGGTCATGATCAAGCAGGGCACGTACGCCTCGACTTTCTCAATTTCGTCGGGCGGCAAGTCAAGTGCCGTCACCTATGTTGCAGACGGTTGGACGGAGCCCGCCAGCGTCGTCGGCGTGCTCTCGGATGTCCCCAAGGTGATCTACACCGGCGGCATCTCGCTGTCGGGCGTCGACCGCGTTCACATCCGCGGCGTCAGCGCGACGCTACCGAACGCAGCGGGGTCAGGGACGGTGAATCAGACTGCCGGCAGCATCGACATTTGCGGTACCCGCTCGGCGTGCCCCGCGCCGCAGCACACCGACATCTACATCGAAGGATTCCACGGCAAGAACCTGTTCGCGAACGGATCGGGGATAACGATCGACCGTAGTGAGTTCGGTGGCTGGGATGCCTGCGTGGATCCCGGCACCGAAGATGCATTCCGCTTCTGGTCGGGCGCACCGACGACGAGCGACCAGATGACTAACGACACACTCGAAAGCTCCCTCGTTCACGACGTGATCATGGGCGCCAACGACTCGCAGGTCTCGAGCGTCTGCGGACTAGGCTCCGCGCTCGGGCCTCACGTCGACTGCATGCAGAACAACGGCGGCAACAACATCCTCATTCAGAACAACATGTTCTACAACTGTCCGACGTCCGACACCCAATGGGACCCTTTCAGTGGAGGCACGCTCGGCGCCGAGGTCATCCAAAACAACTACTTCGGCCCAACCTCCTGCTGCAACAACACCGTGATCGGGACGCAGGACACGCAATCGTGCGCGCAGATAGTCATCCGCTACAACATCATTGCGAAGCCCAATAACGCGAGCACCTGCCCGTCAGGTGGACCTCAGGTCTACGGGAACATCTTCGTTGGCTTCAACAGCTCCTGCGGTAGCAGCAGCCAGGTCTACTCGTACAACGTCTTCACTACCGATTGGGGGACGACGTGCGGCACGAATGCCATACGTTGCACCCCGACGTGGGTGTCGCCGTTCCCCGTGACGTTCTCGCTGTCGAACGGCATACCGAACCTCACCCTCTCGGCGTCGGACACGTGCGCACGAGGCGCCGGCAATCCCGCCGCATTCCCTGCAACCGATTTCGTCGGTGTCGCACGACCTGCGGGCGCCGCGGTAGACGCCGGACCTAGCGAAGTTCCGTAGCGCCCGTCAGCCGGGTGCGGCAAACGCCACGGACGCCTCGCCCGCTGCGGCTCCCTCGACGCGCCAGCCGCCGTTCTCGCGGACCGGCAGCGAGCCCGCGCGCCGCCGCCACCACGCGCTCACGTCCCGTGGCAGCGCACGCCACACGTCATTCGCATCGGCGAAGCGAACCAAGAAGTCGCGGTAGGCCGCAAGAGCGTCGGGATCCATGTAGTCGGGATGCGTGATCAACAACGCCATGCCACCCCGTTCGCGGATGGCCTCGGCCTTCTCGATCCACGCACCAGCACCGTCGCGACGCAAGATCGTGAACAGCGTATGGTCCTGCGGCAGCGTTATTGGCAGCTCGACGATGTTGCGGTTGAAGAAGGGCAAGATACTGCAGCAGCCGCCGGCTTGAGGTTCGTACGGGTCGGTGTCGGGATACGAGGAGTCGTAGTCGAAGCCGAGCTGCGGCATCAGCTCCCAGTTTCGAAGTGTTGCCGGCGAGCGAAAGCCCACCGCCCCCCACTCGCGACCCATCGCCTGCATCACGGGCATACGCTCAGCGAATGTCTCGGGAGCGAGATCGCGGCCGTCGTGATAGAGGCCGTGCACACCGACTTCGAAGCCGTCACGATGAAGCGTCGAGAGCAGCATCTCCGGAACCTCATAGCGACGCGGCACGAAGTTCCAGGACGAGCGGAGACCTACCGACCGTTCGAGTGCAGCGACTTCCGGGACGCGGTCGCACCCTGCGGCATGTTCGACATCGTGTGTCAGCACCAGTGCCCAGCGTGCACCGTTGGGCCACGGGAGAAGATACGGAACCTCCTCGCCCACGGCGGCTGCAACGTAGGCGAGCATACGATCGAACAGATCGTGCAACGCAGGCTCGAACGGCCAGCGCGGGAACGTGGTGCGTTCCTGCACCCGGGCGAAAGCACGGCGCATCGCGATCTGCATCGAACGCGGAAGAACGGGCCGCACCGCGTAGTACGTGCGCAACATTGTGTTCCTCGATCCGCCTCCGCCTCGCTCGCGGATGTACGCCTCACTCCACAGTCCGAGGATCGTCTCATTGAGATCAAACGGAAGAAGACGCCGGCCTCGTTCGTCGCAGCGAATGCCATCTAGCTCGTCTTCCCAGCGACCTCCGAGTTGTGCGACAAGCTTGTCCAGTTCGTCCGAGTTGCACACTCGCGCCGGCAGGTCTGCGAACGCCGACCAGTGTCCGGCGTCCGTCGGCCAAATGAGCGCCGCGTGCTCACGTCCAGAAGCCCAGATCGCCGCAACGGACGGCGGCAACTCGGACCCTGGAAGAACCTGGTATGGGACGCGGAGATGATCGAGTAGGACGACCGTGCGGGACGCGCAGATCACGGGTCCAGCGTAGGTTGGCGACGACTGCGCGAACAACACCCCAGACGACCGGTGCGGCAGTGGGAAACCTGCCCGTCTGGCTAGTAGGAAGGTATTGGCAGGCGTTCCTACCATCGAACGATGCGGGGTGCTGGTGGTGCCGGGCGCCGCCGACGTGGGTTGTGGGCGGTCGGAACGGGGGCAGCGGGGGTGCTGCTCACGGTTTCCGTCGCGCTCGCGGCTAGATCGCCGCAACCGCCTCGGCCGCCTGATCCGCCGACGCAGGTTCGCCTGACCGACGTCACGCCTACGGCCGCAACGTTGACCTGGCAATCCCCGCGCGATGGTAGCGCGGGGTCGTATGCGATGTTCCGTGACGACACACGTGTTGCGACCGTCACGTCGCTCTCGTACGTGTTTACCGGCCTGAGGTGCGGCCGTGAATACGACCTCGAGGTCGCGTCCGTCGGCGTGACAGGACTATTGTCGCGCGACAGGGTTCGCCAGACCCATACGCCGCGCTGCAAGGAGACGAGGTCGCCGATGGTTTCGATCTCGGCGCCTGTGGCCGGTGCGGCGGTACACGTCGGCGTCGCGGTCACGGCGACCTTGGCCGACCGCGCCGACGGGAACCGCATAGCGAAGGTCGAGTTCCGTTACTGCCCGGGAACCACTTGCACCTTTGCTTCCGGAACATCGATCGGTATCGCGGCCGCCGCACCATGGTCGGTCACCTGGAATGCGCAACCGGCAGACGGACCGTACGCACTCGTCGCGCGGGCTATGGGTGCCGCAGGCGGTAATGATGCAGACGAAAACGTTGATGGCAGAGACGGCGCGAGCCGACATGTTGCCGGCAGAACTGATGCCGGCACAAAAGAGGAAGGCACAAGCGCCGACTCGAGTGCAGTGCCGGTTACCGTCGACAACACGCCACCCGATACCACCATCACCGCGGGCCCCGCGACCAAGACGAATTCGAGCGTGGCTCTATTCACTTTCTCGAGCGAAGCAGGAACGACATTCCAGTGCTCGCTCGACGTGGCGCCGTTCGCAGTGTGCGCGAGCCCGACCGCGTACAACGCTCTGACTGACAACTCGCACACGTTCCGCGTGCGCGCCGTGGACGCCGCCGGCAACGTCGACCCGACGCCAGCCTCGCAAACATGGCTTGTGGATACGACTCCCCCGTCAACCTCAATCACGTGCAACCTCGGCTCGTGCACCGGGTCGTTCAACTCCGCCGTCACCGTCACGCTCAGCGCAGTCGACAACGGCGGATCGGGCGTGACCGGGATCAGGTACACGACAGACGGGACTGACCCGACGTTGACAGCGGGGACGCCGTACCTCGCGCCGTTCCCGCTCGCAGCGTCCGCGACGGTGCGCTACCGCGCGTTCGATGCCGCCGGCAACGCCGAGGCAATAAAGACGCAAACGATCAAGATCGACACCACCCCGCCCGACACTATGATCACCTCCGGACCGAACGCACTCAGCAGTAGCTCGTCTGCCAGCTTCGTGTTCAGCAGCGAGCCCGGCGCCAGTTTCCAATGCGCACTCGACGCAGGCGCGTTCACTGCCTGCAGCTCGCCGAAGGCCTACAGCGGCCTCGCCGACGGACAGCATCGTTTCAGCGTGCGCGCCAGCAACGCAGCCGGCATTACCGACCCCACCCCGGCCGTCTTCACCTGGACGATCGACACCACGCCACCAGACACCACCATCACCTCGGGACCGAATGCGCTCAGCAACAGCACTGCTCCCAGCTTCGCGTTCAGCAGCGAGCCCGGCGCCAGCTTTGCCTGTTCACTCGACAACGGCACGTACACAACCTGCTCAAGCCCGAAGGATTACAGCGGGCTCGCCGACGGCTCCTACACCTTCCAGGTGAAAGCAAGCGACGCTGCGGGCAACACCGACCCCACCCCCGCCAGCGCCAACTGGACGATCGACACCACCCCGCCCGACACCACGATCACCTCAGGACCGAGCGCACTCAGCAGTAGCTCGTCTGCCAGCGTCGTGTTCAGCAGCGAGCCCGGCGCCAGTTTCCAATGCGCACTGGACGCAGGCGCGTTCACTGCCTGCAGCTCGCCGAAGGCCTACAGCGGCCTCGCCGACGGACAGCATCGTTTCAGCGTGC
>JANMWV010000308.1:0-3521 GCA_031394165.1 Actinomycetes bacterium | reverse complement strand
TTCTACGAGACGTTCGAGGAGGACGCGAAGATCGCGTCGCGGGTGCTCGACATCACTCTCACCGGGCGCGAGTATGCGCGCGGCGAGCATGTGTTCGACCCGCACACGCACCGCACGCCGCAGGGAATCCTGTCGGTCACGATCACAGGCCCCGAGCTCGCGACCGCGGACGCGTACGCCACCGCGGCCTTCGCGATGGGTGCGGAGCGCGCCGTGCACTGGACGGCGCGCCTGCGCGGCTACGAGGCCATGACGATCGTCGCCGACGGCCGCGTCCTCTCGACGCCCGGGTTCGCCACGGCATCCGCTTCCTGACGGGCATCCCTCGAACGAGGTACGCCGCTGCCTGCGTTTCCCAGTAGGTTGCGACCGCCTTTCCGTCCTGCCATCGGCCTTCGAGGGGACATGGCACCTCCGAGACTCTTCCTGCGCTTCGCGCTCTTTGCCGGCCTCGCGCTCGTCGCTGCGGTCGGCCTGGCACTGCTGCTTGCGCGCTGGAACGCAAACGACCGCGCACGCAACCGCGCCCTCGGAGACGCGAACGCCGTTGCGAAGCAGTTCGCGAGCGACGACCTCTCGCGCAGCGCGTTCGTGTGGCCGCGGCCGAAGGGCGCGAAAGGGCGCGATCTCCCACCCTTCTTGGATCTCTTCTTCACCCCGACGACGGCTGCGCACGATCCGGCGACCGTCGTGCTGTACTCGCCGCAGGGACGCGTCACCTACGCGAGCGACCGGCGCCTGATCGGAACGCCGGCGGACGATCCCGCCCGCGTGCACGCGGCACTCGTGCATCCGCAGTACAAGGTGGCGCACGGACTCCAGTACGCGTACGTCCCCGGGATGTCCGACTACGGTCCGTTCAAGGTGCACGGCGTGCTGCGAATCCAGCGCGACTACGCGCCGATTGCCGCCGAGATTCACGACGAGTTCTATTCGCAGGCGCTGACGATCGCGCTCGCGCTCATTGCGTTGTACATCGCGATGCTGCCGATCATGCGGCGCGTGACGCAGAGCCTGCGCCGGAGCTACGTCGAGCGTGCCGAGCTCGCGGCGATCGTCGACCACTCGAACGACGCCATCGTCGCGTTCGCGCCCGACGGTGTCGTGACGTCGTGGAACTCGGCCGCAGAGCAGGTCTACGGCTGGAAGACCGAAGAGGTGGTGGGCCGGAAGATCGACTTCCTCCTGCCCGACGGCGGCGAATCCGGAGCAACGTCCGAGCACGATGCTGCGCGCACGACCCACGTGACGAAGGACGGCAGGAACGTTGCGGTGTCGGTGACGGTCTCGCCGATCCGCGATGCGCACGGAGCGCTCGTCGGCTCGTCGATCACCTCGCGCGATGTGACGGAGCTCGAGCGCTTGGACCGCGAGCTGCGCGAGGCGCACCGGCAGGAGGCCGTCGGCCGGCTCGCGGGAGGCATCTCGCGAGACGTCTCCGAAGTGCTCGCCGAGATCGACCGGGCCGCCGCGAATCTGCGCGTCGATCCGACGTCGAAGCGCGATCTCGACACGATTCGTGCCGCGACAGCCGGTGGCGCGTCGCTCGCCGAGCAGCTGCTCGCCGTCGGCGGCGAGCAGGAGGTGACGCCCGAGGTGCTCGATCTGAACCAAGCGATCGAGGCGGCCGGACCGAAGTTGCGCGAGCTCGCCGGATCGCACATCGCCGTCCACACCGAGCTCGAGGAAGGTCTGGGCTCGGTGTTCGCCGATCGCGAGCAGGTCGACCAGTTGATCCTCAATCTCGCTGCGAACGCGCGCGCATCGATGCCGACAGGCGGTCGGATCACGATTCAGACCGCCAACGTCGACTTCAGCCGGCGCGCGCGCACCGGCAGCCAGGAGCCCGGGCACTACGTGATGTTCGCGGTCTCCGACACGGGCACCGCGATCGCACCGGAGGCGCGCGAGCGCCCCTTCGAGCCGTACGTCCACCGCAGCGACGGCGGCGAGCGGATGGCGCTCAGCCTCGCCGCGGTCGCCGGGATCGTCAAGCAGAGCGGCGGCACCACGGGTGTCGAGAGCCGCCCCGAGGGCGGAACGGTGATCCGGGTGTATCTGCCGCGCGTCGAGGCGTAGGTGCTGCGTTACGGCGCGGGCTGGAGAATGCCGAGCGGGATCTCGCGGCTCGTTCGCCGCTCGTACTGGAGATAGCCGGGCGCGACCGCGACGAGCGACGCCCAGAGCCGCTTGCGCTCCTCGGGAGAAGCGGCGCGTGCGACGACGGCGCGGCGCGCGCGACCGATCTCGACCGTCGCGCGCGGGTCGCTCAGCAGGTTGAGCCACCAGTCGGGAAACCAGTCCATGCCGCCGTTCGACGCGACCACGACGAGATCGTCGCCGTCGGCGAAGTAACAGAGCGGCGTCGTCCGCGGCACACCCGACTTCCGGCCGGTGGTCGTCAGGAGCAGGATCGAGAGGTTCCACACCCGGCCGACGGCCCTGCCGCCCGTCAGGCGGTACAGCGTGCGGTGGACGGCGCTCAGGCGTCTCAGCACGATCCGAAAGAGTCTCTTCCGCAGCTCCGTCATGCGCACATCTTGGCGTATCTCCGCCGTCTCAGCTCGTGATCGTCACGGGCACGCCGGGGCCGATGCGAACGACGAGCCAGCGCATGGCGTCGTTGGCGAGGCGCACGCAGCCATGCGAGACGGCGGTGCCGAGCACGCCACCGATATTCATCAGCCCGTGCAGCGCGACCTGGCCCGGGCCGCCGGCGAATTCCTGGAAGACGTTGGAGCGCGCACTGAGCGCGAGCGCGAACGGCGCGCCGGCGTCACCTCCGCGCAACTGGATCGCTTCCTCGACGAAGAATGCGCCGTGCGGGGTCGGAGTCGACGGCTTGCCGACGATCGCCGGGAAGGTGCGCACGGCGCGGCTGTTCCGGTAGACGGTCACGCGGCGTGCAGCGGTGTGGACGACGATGCGCCACGGTGTGGTCGCGCGGATCGTTCCGCGCGCGTCGATCCAGCCGCTGTGACCGTTCGGCCGACCCGGGAGCAGGACCTTCAACCACCGCACGCCGGCGCTTCCGGTCTTGTGACCCACCACCGGGAGCGCGGTCTGCTCGTTGGTCAGCGGTCGCCGTGCGCGTACCACCTCCTGCGCCTTCGCGTTCGTGTCGGGTGCAGACCACGCCGTGTGCGCGCGCTGCAACAGCGCGAGCTCTTGGACGCCCGTACCGGCGAGCGGCGCTGCGCCGACGGTCGGCGCAGCGACGAGCGAGACCAACAGGACCAATGCGAAGGCGGACGGCACTGCCGTCCGCCTTCGCCGTTTCAGCGTTGACATGCCGGTCGGAGCAGGCGCGTTACCCGGTGAGCCCGACCCTGCGCACGGCTGGGCGGGCGCGCGTCTTCGTCGCTGCCTTCACGGCCGGCTTCTTGGCCGGCTTCTTGGCGGTCGTGGTGGTCGTGGTGGTTGTCGCCGTCGTCGTCGTGGTGGCCGGTGCCGTGGTGGTGGCAGCGGTGGTCGCCGGTGCGGTGACGCACGACGGCTTCGTGATCGTGTTCGTGTCCAGC
>JANMWV010000530.1:0-3812 GCA_031394165.1 Actinomycetes bacterium | reverse complement strand
CCGGTCAGGACGACCGTGAACGCCCAGCCGGGGCCGGGCGTGCCGAGTGAGCTCTTGGGGACGCTGAAGGTGATGAACCGCGACACCTGGTTGCCCGTGATCGACGGCGCGCCGAGCGTGTTCCCCGCAGCGTCGACGTAGCGCGACCCGAAGCCCTGCGCTTCGACGAGCCGACTCCACGCGAACGCAGGAGCGATCGTGTAGTTCCGTTGCGGGAATGATGCCGCGGTCGACGTGCTCGCCGCACCGGGGACGTGCACGTAGACGTCGACGAGTTGAGCGCCGAGCGGGCTTCCGAACGTGGGCGAGAGATCGCGCGTCTGGATGCGGAACACGATGTCGCTGCCACTGTCGATCACCTGGAAGCGCTGCAGATCGTACGCGCCGGCGTGGAAGTCGCCCGAGGTCGGGTACGCATAGTTGCCGGGCCCGTTGTCGTCACCGCTCGGATCTCCGACGTCGAGCAAGACTGTGCCGGAGACGAAGTCGAACACAACCGTGCGAACGGCGTGCGCCGTCGCGCCTGACGGGCTCACCGCGACCACGTTCACGACCGTCGTCCCGCCCGTGACCACGAGGTCGACGCTGAATGACCCGCTGGGGCCGGCGGTCGTCGACGCGAACGTCGTCGCCGAGTTGTGGTCGGTGTTGGTGCCGGCGACATAGACCGTGTTGCCGGGCGCAGTGGTCCCGGTCACGGTGAGCGGCGATCCAGTGAGCGACGCGCCGTCGGTCGGCGCCGTGAGCGTCAGCGTCGTCGCACCCTGGCTGTGAGCGACGTAGCGGCCGTACGTTGCGGCGGGCAGCACGACGTTCCGCCCGGCCGCGATATCGGCCTCGAGCCGGACGAAGGACGCCGCCGACCAGGTGAGCGGTGCCGCCGAGCCGGCAGCGCTGCCGTTGACGAAGCCGATCGAAGCGACGGTCGGGTCGGTGCCGAAGGGCGAGGGAGCGAGGTCGCTCTGATCCCAATCCTGCTCGGGGATCAGGCCCACACCGGAGGCGAACCGAGCCATGCCGAGGAGTAGAGACGCCGCGCCGGCCGCGTCGCCGGAGGCGAGGCTCTGCTCGGCGCGCTCGGCGGAGAGCACGGGCCAGACGTGGCCGGTGCCCTGGCCGCTCGGCGCCCACGGCCGTCCGTCGGACGCCCGATCGCCGTAGCCGTCGCCGTTGTAGCGATGCCAGCCCGGGCCGCTCGGTGTCGTCGACTCGATCGTCGCGTCGACGACGGGGAGTGAGTGGACGACATCGCTGTCGGACGCGGAGAGCTCGCCGAGCCGGACGAGCTCGAGGAAGCCCGCGTCGATCACGGCGCGCTGGTCGAGTGTCGGGCCTCCGTTGCCGACGTTGTAGGTGATTGCAGCATTCGGGTCGCCGGACTTCGAGAGACGGATGAAGTAGCGCGGCGCGAGCGGCCCGGTCGTCGTCACCGTCCAGCTCTTCACCGAGCGCTGCCAGTCGTCCGCGACGCCCAGCCACAGCGCCGCCGAGCTGCTGTCACCGTTCGCGCGCGCGAGGTCTGCTGCCGCGACGAGCCCAGCGATCTCGGCCGCGATGGTCGAGGGCGAGTACCCGCCCTGCTCCTCCCAGCGCTCGGGCCCGGACGCCGACCCATGCGCGATGATGAAGTTCGCCGCCGGAACGATGTGGTTGGCGTACAGCGACGGATCGGTGAGCCCGAGCTGGTCGGCCATCAGGATCGGATAGGCGACCTCGTCGAGCTGCGTCCCGAACGAGTCCGGCGCCGTCTTGCCGTTCACGAGGCTGTTGCGCGGCATCGAGCCGTCCGCGAGCTGCTGGCGTTGGAACAGGAAGAGCGTGGCATCGCGCGCGGTCGTCAGGTCGCCGTCTGCGACGAGGCCCGTCCACGCCTCGTAGAGGTCGCGCGCAAACACCTCGCGATAGGAGCCGAAATACGTGTTGGCGGGATCGCCGGCCGAGATCGCCTGGCCCCACGGCGACGCGAGGCTCGCGACGATGGCGCCGGGGAACGTCTTGTCCTCGGACGCCTTGATCACGTTCGCGCTCACGTAGTACTCGTCCGCGAGCTGCTTGCGGGTCTGGCGAGCGACGCCGGGCAGCTTCTGGACGTGCGGCTCCGTCAGCGCCTCGTCGTAACGCTCCCATCCCTTCTTGTACTCCTTGAGCGTCTTGTCGAATCTCGCGCCGAGGGAGCCCTCCGCCGCACCGACCGCCTCGGACTGGGAAGCGCCGAAACCGAGGGCGAGCACCGTCTGACCTTCGTCGCCAAGCAGCACACGCGCCGTCTGAACCACGTTGCCGTTGACGGCGTCGGTGTACGCGGGGGCAAGTGAGTGGGTGCCGTCGAGCGCGGTGAGCCCGTCGCTCGCCGTGCCGGCAAAACCGCTCGAGGCTTCGCCGAAGGAGCCGTCGAGTGCCGCGTAGACCGGTTGCGCGTAGTCGCGGTTGGCGGCGTTCGTCACCGTCGCGGTGTCGGAAGCGACGAGCACCGTATGACCCGTCGACGCGTCGCTCGTCGCCGAGTCGCCGCCGCCGTTGCCGGTCCCGCCACCTCCGTTCCCGTTCACGCTCGGGTCGAACCGCGCGTAGAGCTTGAGGCCAGAACGACGCGGCTTGAACTTCACTCGCATCAAGACGGTGTTCCGTGTCGGGTCGGTGACGTACTCGGTCTCGATCGAGTACTTGCCGCTCTTCGCAGTGGCGGTCACCGTGCACGCCATCCCGCCGGAGTCGTCGGCCGCCTTCACTGTGTACGTCATGTCGCGAGTCTGGAGGTCGGTGAAGGTCGAGCCATCGGTGACGACGTACTGCAAGGTCTCGACGTTCGTGTTGTCGACAGTCGGGTAGTAGACGTCGGACAGCACGCCGTTCGCGACCGTGTACCAGACCTTCGACGTCGTGTTGCGCGCGGTGCCGAGGCAGTCCTTGCGCGCGAGGTCGAAGTGGGAGAGCGCGCCGGGCCAGCCGGGCGCGCCGGGCGGCGGGGCAACTGCGATCGAGAGGACGTGCGAGATCGCGTCGTAGCTGAACGTCACGTTGGCGTGGTCGGCGGGAACGGTGAACGGGATGTTCGCACCCCCGGAAGTGCCTCCCTGGCCGTAGCTCTCGGTCCAGCTCTCGCCGATCGCGACCTTCGCTTCGTACGAGCCGTGTGGAAGCGCCGACGTCTCGAACGTGTAGATGCCGTCACCGTTGGGGTCTTCGAGCCAGGAACGCAGGCAGCCGGGATCCCAGTCGGCCGGACAACCGAGCTCGGACTGGAAGCTGCCGGCAACGACCGCGATCACCGAGCTCGCACTGTCCGCGATCCAATGCGTCTTGTGGTCGTAGTAGAACTTGACGCTCGCCGGCGCCGCAAGGTTGAGCGGCATGTTCGAACCGTTCAGCTGCGCGTGAAGGCCGTAGTTCTCCGTCCAGGAATCGTTCAGCGCCGCCTTGTACCCGAAGCTCCCCGCCGGGAGCGAGAACATTCCCTGCCAGACGTCGTCGGCCGCATCGTAGGCGAGGTGCGTCGTCGCACAAGCCGGATCCCAGTCACCTGCACACCCGGCCTCCGACTGGAGCGATCCCGCGACGGTCACCGAGACGGGGTCCGGCGTGTTCGCTGTCGCAGCGGGGATGAGCAGGAGCCCTACCCCAACGAGCACGAGCAAGAGCGCGCGGCGCATCAGTGGATCTTCCCAGCACCCGGAGCCGAGCGCAACCTTACGACTTCCGATTCGCTACCAGCCGCCGACCCAGCCCGAGAGCAACCCGTAGGGCTCGGTGTCGGCCGGCTGACCGTGTACCGCCCGCAGGAAGTCGAAGTCGCAGCCCTCGTCGGCCTGCAG
>JANMWV010000221.1:0-5293 GCA_031394165.1 Actinomycetes bacterium | reverse complement strand
GCACGGCGACGAGGCGGCGCTGCGCGAGCTGCACCGCGTGCTGGCGCGCGACGGCCGCCTGCTCGTCAGCGTTCCGACCGGCGAGCACGACGACCAGGGCTGGCAGCTGCAGCGCGCGCCGGAGGACTGGATCGCCGTCTTCGAGCGGGCCGGCTTCCTCGTCTTCGAGGACGAGCTGTACGTGCGCGACGCGGACGGCTGGCGCACTGCCACGCTTGCGGAGGCGAGCGACGCTCGGTACGGCGACAGCGGCGCGGGCGCGGTGCTGCTCGCGGAGCTTCGCCCGGCGGGCGTCGGCGAGAAGCTGCGACTCGTCGTGCGGGACGTCCGGCACCGCGATGCTCCGCGGCGCAGCACTGCGGGCTGAGCAGCATCGCGTAGCATCATCAAGTGGCTCCGACGACGATCCTCGTCACGGCAGCGGGTGCGCCCGGCGCGGCAGCGCTCCTGCGCGGGCTGCGCGAGAACGGCGAGCGCGAGGTGCGGCTCGTCGGCGTCGACATGTCGGAGCGTGCGATCGGGCGCCACCTCACGGACGCGTTCCACCTCGTGCCGCCGGGCGCCGACGCCGGCTATGCCGACGCGGTGCTCGAGATCGTCGAGCGCGAGGGCGTCGACCTCGTGCTGCCGCAGTCGTCGCACGACCTGCCGCAGCTCGCCGCCGCACGAGAGCGCTTTCCGGTGCCGGTGCTCGTGGCGGGACCGGAGACTGTGCGTCGCTCGAACGACAAGGCGGAGACGTACGCGCTGCTCCAGCGGATCGGCGTGCGCGGTCCCGCGTTCCGTCGCGTCACGGGCGCGGCCGGCGTCGAGGCTGCGGCGAAGGAGCTCGGCTACCCGGACCGCCCGGTCTGCTTCAAGCCGGTCTTCTCGTCGGGCTCGCGCGGTTTCCGCGTGCTCGACCCGACGGTCGACCGCGCGCATCAGCTGCTGTACGAGCGACCGGGCGCGGTGGCGATGCGCCTCGAGGAGGCGGTCGAGCTGCTGCCGGACGACGGTGTCGACCTGCTCGTGATGGAGCTCGCGACGGGCGGCGAGCGCACCGTCGACGGCATCGCCGACGGCCGCAAGATCGTGCTCGGCCACCCGAAGACGCGCGAGGCGATGCGCGCCGGGCTCGCGATGTACTTCGAATCACTCGACGACGCGGCGCTGATGGAGACGGCGAACCAGATCGTCGAGGAGCTCGAGATCGAGTGGTTCTTCAACATCCAGCTCGTCGGGGACGTCGTGATCGAGGTGAACCCCCGGATCTCGACGATCGTCTACCAGGAAGACCTCAATCTCCCGTGGCTCGCGGTCAAGCGCGGCCTGGGCGAGATCTCCGACGAGGAGCTTGCCTCGCTCCAGCCCCGGGTACGACCGGGGCGAACCGCGGTTCGATTCTTCGACCAGGTGGAATGGGACAAGGAATGAAGACGACCTGGGACACCCTCCAGACGTCGCTCCAGGCTGCCTGCGACGACCCCGGCGACGACGCGGCGGCGGAACGCGCGATCGCGGCGGCCGAGCTCGTCGTCGCCACGGCCGGCGAGCCGACCGACGAGCTGGGGGCCGACGCCCGCGCCTGGGTCGAGACGCACGGCGTGCCCGAGGAGGCGCTCGTCGAGCTCGCCTGCCGCTCGATGAAGTGCGTCGCGGCGAAGTCGGACGAGTGGCACGAGCGGCTGAACGACCTGCGCTACCGGCTCGGCGACGTCGCGGCCGCCTGACCGCGGTCTACGCTGCACCGGATGAGGCTCGGCCAGGAGCTCAAGCGGCTCGCCCGCCACTCGGTGATCTACGGGCTCGGCGGGCTCGTCTCGCGGATCCTCGCCGTCCTCCTGCTGCCGCTCTACACGAGCTACCTCGCGCCGGGGTCGTTCGGCCGGGTCGAGATCCTCACCTCGGCGTCGGCGGTGGCGGTGATCGTGCTGCGGATGGGCATCTCGACCGCGTTCTTCCGCTTCTACTTCGACCACAAGGACGCGGTGCGGCGGCTCGCGGTCGTGCGCACATCGTTCTGGTTCACGATGACGATGGCGACCGTCGGGCTCGTGCTTGCTCTCGTCTTCGCAGGCCCGGTCGCACACGCGCTGCAGATCGGGGACCACGCGAACCTCGTGCGGGCGGCGGCCGTGGGCTTCTGGGCGCAGATGAACTACGAGCAGCTGACGTCGCTGTTCCGCGTCGAGGAGCGCTCGATCGCGTTCGCGTTCGCGAGTCTCGCGAACGTGCTGATCACGATCGGCGCGACGCTCGTGCTCGTCGTCGTCTACCACAAGGGTGCGATCGGCCTGCTCGTCGGAAACTTCGTCGGCACGCTCTGCGTGTACCTCGTGCTGCTCGGCTATCGCCGCGAGCAGCTCGGGCTCCAGTTTGACCGCGAGCTCTTCCGCGGCATGCAGCGCTTCGGACTGCCGCTCGTGCCGTCGGCGCTCGCGCTGTGGGCGATCAACTTCGTCGACCGGTTGTTCGTCGCCGGCTACAAGGGAGACGCGGAGGTCGGTGTGTATTCCGCCGCGGTGAAGATCGCGTCGGTGATCACGTTCGCGATGTTCGCGTTCCGCACTGCATGGCCGGCGTTCGCGTATTCGATCGAGGACGAGGGCGATGCAAAGCGGACGTACTCGTTCGTACTCACGTATCTGCTCGTCGTCGCGTCGTGGATCGCGCTCGCGCTGGGGGCGTTGGCACCGTGGCTGACGCAGGCGATGACCGATCCGCGGTACCAGCGCGCGGAGAAGGGTATTGCGCTGCTCGCGTTCGCGGGCGCGGTCTACGCGGGGTACACGGTGCTCGCGATCGGCAGCGGGCGTGCGCGGAAGACGCAGTTGAACTGGGTCGTGACGGGCATCGGCGCCGTGGTGAACGTCGGGCTGATCGTGTGGCTCGTGCCGCGCTACGGCATGGTCGGCGCAGCGATTGCAACGGCGGCGGCGTATGTCGTGCTGTTCGTCGGGATGACGCTCTACGCGCAGCATGTGTACCCGGTCGCGTACCAGTGGCGGCGTGTGGTCACCGCGCTCGGCGCCGGAGTCGGCCTCACCGTCGCAGCGCGCGCGTCGCATCTCGGGCTCGCGCCGTCGGCGCTGCTCGTGCTGGCGTACCCCTTGGCGCTCGCGTTGCTCGGCTTCTATCTCCCGGCCGAGCGGGCCCGCCTTCGGCGCCTCGTGCCGAGCTTCCGCTAGCCCGATGTAGACATGGCTCCCCGAAAATCGGGACCTGGTCCGGACCTGGTCCCGGCTCGTGCGGGCCGCGGGGACATGGCGCCCCGCAATCCCCCATGGCTCCTGGCATCCCCGGAATCGGGACCTGGTCCGAACCAGGTCCGGATTGTTGGGACTAGCGGACCGCGTTCAACGCGGCCAGGTCGTCCGGGAACGGCTCCCAGGCGCCGGCCTTGACGTTCGTGCGCACCTGCTCGGGCTTCGTCGCACCGGCGATCACCGACGACACCGCAGGCATCGCGAGTAGGCCGCCAATGGCGACCTCGAGCAGCGACGCGCCTCGCTCGTCGGCGAAGCGCTTCAGTGCGTCGACCCGGTCGAACTGCTCGTCCGGGATCTTGCGACCGGCAAGGCGACCCTCGCCGGCCGGCTCGCCGCGCGCGTACTTGCCGGTCAGCAGACCGCTCGCCAGCGGGAAGAACGGCAGCATCCCGATCCCCAGCCGCTCGCACATGGGCAGCACGTCGTCCTCGATCTCCCGGTGCACGAAGCTGTAGTGGTTCTGTGCTGCGACGAAGCGCGCGTAGCCGTGCTCCCGCGCGACGCGATCCGCCTCCTCGATCTGCTGGGCCGAGTAGTTCGACGAGCCGATGAAGCGCACCTTGCCCTCGACGACGAGCTCGTTCAACGCGCCGAGCGTCTCCTCGATCGGCGTCTCCGGATCGGGCTCGTGCATCTGGTAGAGGTCGATCACGTCGGTGCGCAGCCTGCCGAGCGAGCCCTCGACCGCCCAGCGGATGTACTCGCGCGAGCCGCGGGGCAGGTCGAGACCGTCGTCCATCGGCTTGCCGAATTTCGTCGCGAGCAACACGCGGTCGCGCCGGTCGCCGAGCACCTCGCCGATGTACGACTCGCTCGTGCCCATCGAGTAGATGTCGGCGGTGTCGAAGAGCGTGATGCCCTCGTCGAGCGCCGCCTCGATCACGGCGCGCGTCTGCTCGAGGTCGCAACGCGCCCCGAAGTTGTTCGTCCCGAGCCCGACGACCGTCACCTCGGGACCGCCGTCGCCCAATGTCCGCATGCGCATGGCCCGGACGCTACCCGGCGACGGCAAGACCATGCGGCCGCGAGTGCACGACGACGAGCGTCTTCGTCGGCCGCGTGAGCGCGACGTAGAGCTCGCGCAGCCCCTGCTCCCCGTCCTCGGCGATCGCCGCCGGCTCGACCACGACGACGTGGTCGAACTCCAGGCCCTTGGACTGCCGCGGCGTCAAGACCGGCACCGACACCTCGTCGAACGTGTCGGTGGACGTCGCCGCGCCGGCGAGGGAGCGCGGCGCGATGATCGCGACCAGGCCGTCGAGCTCCGCCAGCGTCACGGCCTCGCGCAGCGCCGTCTCGAGAGCGCGGCCCTCCGCGGCCTCGACGAAGAGCGGCGCCGCGCCGCCCTGCCGGTACGCGAGCGGCGGCTCCATGTCGGGCGCGATGCGCTCGAGCAGCGGCAGCGCGAGCTCCATGATCTCCGCGGGAACGCGATACGCATGCCGTAGCTCCTCGATCCGCACACCGGCGCCCTCGGGCAGATACGGCTCGAGCTCCTGCCAGCGCCGGTAGACGACCGGCCCCGTCGCCTGCGCGACGTCGCCGAGGATCGTCAGCGAGCCGTCGAGCGCGCGGCGCGAGATCGTGCGTAGCTGCATCGGCGACAGATCCTGCGCCTCGTCGACGATCACGTGCCCGTAGCCGCGCGGCGCGCCGTCGACGAGCGTGCGCGCCTCGTCGAGCAGCGGCAGGTCGTGCTCGCTCCAGCGCAGATCTGCCGCACGCTTCGGGCGGTCGCGCAGCAGCAGCTTCTGCTCGTCCGGCTCGAGAATCCCGTCGGCCGCCTCGGCGAGCGCGGACGGCGACGTGAGCAGCCGCGCGACGAGCTTGTCCGCGCGCGGCAGCGGCAAGACGCGGTCGAGCCACTTGACGAGGAAGCCGCCGTGCTTGAGCGACCGCTCGAGCTCCTCGAAGCTGCGGAACGCCAGGTCGTCGAGCAGCTCGCCGTAGCGCTGGTAGAAGCGGCGCAGCACGGCGACGCGAAAGCGCTCGCGCGCGGCCACGAGCCCCGGGCCCGCAGCGAGCGCCTCCTCGAGCAGCTC
>JANMWV010000181.1:0-6401 GCA_031394165.1 Actinomycetes bacterium | reverse complement strand
GCCGCGCCACCTCGAGCGAGACGACCGCTGCGCGATCTCCAAGCGGCGCGGGCGCGGCGACAGCAGCGGGCTCGGGCGCGCGGCCGGCGGGCGAGAGTCGTCGCCGTAACGCGCGCACCGCGGGCACGATGCCGGTTCCCTCGGGGATCAGCCCCTGCGGGCGGAAGCGGACGAGCACGACGAGTGCGAGCCCGTAGATCACCGCCTGCCAGGGGATCGCGTTGTCGCCGACGACCTTCTGGAGGATCGGCTTCAGCGAGCCGAGCAGGATCGCGGCCACGATCGTCCCGGTGAGGTTGCCGGCGCCGCCGAGCACGACGACGGCGACCGCGAGGATCGACAGGTCGAGGCTGTACGTCCCGGGCGCGACGAACTGGACGTAGTACGCGTTGAACGCGCCGGCGAGCCCAGCCATGCCGGCGGCGATCGAGAAGATCATCACCTTCGGCAGCACGGTGTTCTTGCCGATCGCGCGGACGGCTACCTCGTGCTCGCGGATGCCCTTCAGGATCCGCCCGAACGGCGACTCGCCGAGCCCCCAAGCGACGACCACGACGACCGCGGCGACGACGAGCAACGCCCAGAAGGCCTGGTGCGGCGCGAGCAGCGGCTTGCCGAAGACCGAGATCGGCGGGATCGGCGTGATCCCGTACGGACCGCCGGTCACGCCCTCGAGCGAGTTCATCAACTGGTTGGCGACGAGCTGGAACGCGAGCGTGAGCAGGATGAGGTACTCCCCCCGCACCCGCGAGATCGCTGGAATGGATATGAGCCCGGCCAGCACGAACGCGACCACCACCGCCGCCACGAGCGCGGGATAGATCGACCAGCCGAGCCCCGACGAGACGCCGCGCGATGACATCCCCACACCGGCCGGCAGCGTGAGCAGGCCGGCGGTGTACGCGCCGATCCCGTAGAACGTCGCGTGCGCCATCGAGACCTCGCCCGTGTACCCGAGCAGGAGGTTCAGCGAGACGCTGAGGATCACGAGGAAGAGGATTGCGACCCCGATGTCGGCGTAGTAGTCCATGCGCTCCTAGACGGCGAGCTTCCCGAGCAGCCCCTGCGGCCGCACGATCAGCAGGACGAAGAGCACGCCGAAGACCACGGCCGGCGAGAAGTCGCTCGAGAGCCACAGCCCGCTCAGGTTCGAGGCCAGACCGAGCACGAGGCCGCCGAGCGCGGCGCCGCTCGTGCTGCCGATGCCGCCGAGGAACACGGCGATGAAGCCGGTGAGCACGGGCTGGAGGCCCATCTGCGGGGATGCCACGCCGTTGACCGTGAAGAGCAGTGAGGCTACGCCGACGAGCAGCGAGCCGATGCCGAACGTGAGCAGGTAGATGCGCTCGGGCGAGATCCCGACCGCCGCAGCCATCTCGCGATTCGTGCGGACGGCCGTGACCGCGCGTCCGTACTTCGTCCGTTCGAGGAAGAGGATGAGCGCGCCGATCAGCACCCACGCGAGCACCACCCTCAAGATGTCGAGGTTCGTGTAGGTCACCGACCCCTGCGCGTGCGTGTGCACGTTGAAGCCGGGCAGAGGCTTGTTGACCGGGCCGAAGATGATCTGCAGCAGGTTCGGTCCGGCGATCGTGATACCGAGCGAGACGAGGAAGATGCCGAGTAGCGTCGCGCCCGCGTTGCGCATCGGACGGTAGAAGACGAATTCGATCAGGAGGCCGAACACGACCGCCGCGACGAGCCCGAGGGCCGCGGCGGGTAGGAGTGGCAGGCCGAGATTGTCGACCGCGATCACCGCCACATACGCAGTGACGGCGTACACGATCGAGTGGGCGAAGTGGAACACCCGGGTGGTCGAGTAGATGATCCCGAAGCTGACCGCGATCAGCGCGTAGGTCGAGCCGACGACGACGCCTGACACGAGCAGCTGCTCGAACAGCCCGAGCGTCACCGCGCCGAGCGGCATCTGCCCGCCGAGCGCCAACAGCGTCGTCATCGTCTCGATCCCTCCCGACCTGCCACTCGCAACTCCCCTACTTACCCGTGACCTTGACGAGAGTCTTGTTGACGTTCTCCTTGCCGTCCCACTTCTTGATCTCGGCGACGACGAACGGCTGGCCGTTCTTCACGCGGAAGACGCCCATCGGCTTCGAGATCGTGTGATCCTTCGTGTTGAAGGTCATGAGTCCGACCTTGTCCTTCGATCCGCCGTAGACCGACCTGAACGTCGGATTCGCGACCAACTGCTTCTCGAGGTCAGTCGACTTTCGCGGATCGCCGCCGGCCTTGAGCGTGCGCCGGATCAGATCCCAGATGATGAAGACGTGCTCGTAGTAGTTCGAGCCGTAGAACTCCGGCGCCACGTTGTAGGCCTTCTTGTGCGCCTTGACGAACTGCACGTTGAACGGATTCGGGTTCGCGACGTCGTAGTAGTCGCCGCCGAAGACGAACGTGTCGAAGAGCTTCCCGCCGATCTGCTGTGCCTGCTGGGTGAACTCGACGCCGACGATCGGAACGGTCACGCCGGCCTGGCGGAACTGCTTCACCATGTAGCCGAGGTCGTTGCCGAACGACGGGGTCCAGATCGCGTCCGGGTTGGCAGCCTTGATCCGCGCGATCGGCGCGCTGAAGTCGGTTTCGCCGACGTTGTGGATCTCGGCCGCGACGATCGACCCGCCGGAGATCTGGGGCCAGACCTTCGGGACGAGCGTCTTCTGCGCCTCGACGGCGTTCTCGAGCGTGCCGAGGATCGCGAGCTTCTTCGCCTTGTACGTCTTGTAGAGCCAGACGAGGCTGCCCGGTGCCGGATCGTTGCCGAACAGCATGCGGGTCATCCAGAGGAAGTCCTTGTTCAGCTGGCCGGGGCTCGCGCCGCCGCCGTTGAACGAGAGAACCTTGTACTGCTCGATCAGCGGGATGATCGCCTCCGACGGTGCGCCGTAGGAGGTCTGCAGCGTCTCGATGTGGTTCTGCGTCGCCAGCCGTCGCATGCCGCTCACGGCCGGCGGGACGAGGCCGCTCTCGTGGTCGGCGATCGAGATGCTGAATGCCGGTCCGCCGGCCGCAGTGACCTGCTTCGCCGCGAGTTTTGCGCCGCGGCTCATCACCCTGCCGTAGAACGAGCCCTGCCCGGTCACGGCGAGCATCATCCCGTCGCTGATCGTCACGCCCTGGCCTGCGGCCTTGCCGCCGGGGCCGAAGATCGTGTTCAGGGGGTTCCCTGCGTCCATGACGCTCTCGCCGAATGTCCCGGCGCGGCCCGAGGACGCGAGCACGCCGGGGATCGCGAGCGCCGCGGCCGTGGCCACGCCGCGCTTGAGCAGTTCCGATCTCGAGAACCCTCCGGACTGCTCGAATTCCTCGAGCGCGGCGTCGTCCTCTTTGATCCAATCCATCCGTTCCACGTCTCCTCCTTGCTTGGTTGGTGCGTTGTCTGCACCTGAGTGGACAAGTGGTGCCACGGGGCTGTGCTGCCTCAATAGACACCTCCGTCGATGATCAGCGCCTGTCCGGTCATGTACGAGGACATGTCGGACGCGAGGAACACCATTCCGTCGGCAACTTCCTCGGGGACGCCCTGCCGGTTCATCGGGACGACCGCCTCGATCACCTTCGCCTGCTGGTCGCGGCCGCCCATGAAGTCGATCGCCGGCTGGTTGAACGGCGTGTCGATCCAGCCGGGGCAGATCGCGTTGACGCGGATGCGGTCGGGCGCGAGCTCGGCCGCGAGCGCCTTCGTGAAAGCGATGATCGCGCCCTTCGACGCCGAGTAGGCGGTCATGCCCGGCCCACCCTTGACACCGGCGAGCGAGGCCGTGTTCACGATCGCGCCACCGCCGGAATGACGGAGGTGCGGCACGCCGAACTTCGCGCTGAGAAAGCACGAGCGGGGGTTGACGCGCATCAGTGCGTCCCAGTCGTCCTCGGCGAAGTCGGTGACCCTGCCTGACCGCTGGAGGCCCGCGTTGTTGACGATCACATCGATGCCGCCCATCGCCTCGGCCGCCGCGTCCATCAGCCGTTTCATGTCGTCGCTCGACGTGACGTCGGTGCGGACGAAGCTGGCCTGCGCGCCCTGCGCAGCGGCGTCGTCGGCTGTCTGTTGCGCCCGTTCGTCAAGGTCGGCGACGACGAGAGATGCGCCCTCCCGTGCGAACAGGAGCGCGGTCGCCTTGCCGATGTTCGCCGCCGTGCCGGTGATGACGACGCGCTTACCCTCGAGCCTGCCGCTCATCGTCGGCTCCTAGCTCCCGAGCGCCGCAGCACCGGCCGACGCGACCTCGTCGTCCTGGTCAGGGGTACCTCCGGCGACGCCGATCGCACCGACGATCTCGTCCCCGGCCGCGAGCGGCCGGCCGCCGCCGAACGAGACGAGCGGCCGCTGGTGCGTCGTCTCGAGCCCGAACAGCGGCTGCCCGGGCTGCGTCAAGGGTCCCACGTCCTTCGTCGCCATGTTCAGCGACCGGGCCGTGTACGCCTTGTTCTGGGAGATCTCGGTGCTCGCGAGCAGCGCGCCGTCCTGGCGCGCGAACGCGACGAGCTCCCGGCCGGCGTCGACGACGGCGATGCTCGACGGGGAGCCGAGCTCCTCCGCCTTCGCGATCGCCGAGTCGAGCACGCGGCGTGCCTGCTCGAGGGTCAGACCCAACATGTTTCCTCCATTCTCTTCCGACGTAAGCTCCGTCGTAGGTGGTTGGTCATCGGCTGTCCGGCACGAGCGCGAGCGGCCGCACCGGCGAACCGGTAACGCCGCGCATCTTCAGAGGAAGGCAGACGAAGACGAACTCACGGACGCCGTCCGCCGCGAGCTCTTCGAGCGCGAGGTTCTCGACGATGTAGACGCCGTTGCGCACCATGAGCACGACGTGACACGGGAGGCTCGTACCGATCTCGGGGTCGACGTGGCCGACGACGTCGAAGGCAATGTTGTCCGCGCCGACTGCCAGGGGGGAGCGTTCCGCCAGCCAGCGTGCGCCGTCGGCGCCGACGCCAGGCCCGCGCAGGTACTCCTCGGCGTCGTCCCAGACCATGCCGTTTCCGGTCCTGACCAGGAGGACGTCGCCGGGCGCAATCTCGCGCTCCAGGCGCTCGGCCGCCGCCGCGAGCTCGGCGCCGCCGATGAGATGCCCTGGCTGGAGGCGCTCGACTCCCGCGGCCGCAGCAACGTCGAGGAGCAGGCCGCGGGCGACGATCGGCGGAATCGTCTCGGCGCCGAGCTCGGTGAAGCCCGCGGGCGTCTGCACAGAGGGATCGACGGCGCAGCCGCCAAAGAGCGTCAGGTTCTCGGCCTGGTGGCAGAGCGCGTCTATGTGTGTCCCGGAATGCTCTGCAGCCACGATCAAGCCCGACGCGCTCGTCCGTGCCTCGAGCCCGGGCTCGTGCCGCCGGTGCAGCGTGTAATAGAAACCCGGCTGGTGCGCCGGGAAGGTCGGCGCGCCGAAGTACCGGGGTCGCTCGAGGTCGTACACCTTCGCCGCGCGGAGCTCCGACACGAGCGTCGTGACCTCAGCGAGCTGCATTCGCCTCCGCCTCGGTTGCGACCGGGTAGTCGGACAACGGCTCGCCCCCGCGTCCCCAGCTCTCACCCTCGACCTCGAGGATGACGACCGTGACACGCTCCGGGCTCACCCCTGCGACCTCCGCCATCACGCGGGTCAACTCTGCGATCAGCCGCCGCTTCTGCGCGGCGGTCCGACCGCGGATCATCTGAACCTGAACAATCGGCATCGCCTACGCCACCGCCTCCGTCTGACGAGGCTCGGCACCGCCGTCGCTGAGCGCGTCGGACGCCGCTGCCGCGGAAGCGACGACCCGGTCGCGCAGCGAGACGAAGTCGCGTGCGAAACGCTCGACGGGTGCGCAGATGGCGAGTGCGGCGACGACGCGGCCCGTGCGCGAGATCCGTATCGGTGCGGCGACGCCGCCGACGCCCTCGCGGTAACCCTGGCGGTTGACGGCATAGCCGAGGCGGCGGACCTCCCGGAGCTCCTCCCAGAGCTGTGCCGTGTCGACGCACGTGTCCGGCGTGTACTGGGTGAGCCCGCGTGCGAGCAGGCGCTCGATCTCGGCGTCGGGACGGCTCGCGAGGAGGACCTTCCCCGTCGAGACGGCGTGCAGCGGCAGCGCCGAGCCAAGCAGCGAGCGCGCGAGCACCGGACGTGGGCTGTCGAGCTTCTCGACGACGATCGCCCTGTCGCCCTGGTGCACCGCGAGCAGGATCGTCTCCTCCGATGCGCGCCACAGAGCCCGCATCACGGGCAGGCACTGCTCGATCGCCGAGAGGCCGAGCCGCGACACCTCGGCGAGCCGGCTGCACGCGAAGCCGAAGCCGTACCGCGAGGACTCGTCCTGCGAGACGAAGTCGTGCTCCTTCAACGTCGAGAGCAGGCGGTGCATCTGCGCCTTCGACGTCCCGAGCTCCTGCGACAGGTGGGTCAGCG
>JANMWV010000157.1:0-6178 GCA_031394165.1 Actinomycetes bacterium | reverse complement strand
GCCTCCGCTCCCGCAGCGTCGGAGTCGAAACAGAGGAACAGCCGCTTCGTCAGGCGCGCGAGCTCACGCAGCTGCCGCTCGGTGAGCGCGGTGCCCATCGACGCGACGACCGGCAGGAACCCCGCTTGGCGCAGCGCGAGCACGTCGGTGTTCCCCTCGACGACGACGGCGCGGTCTTCCTTCGCGATCGCCTGCCTCGCCGTGTCGAGCCCGTAGAGCAGGTCGCCCTTCTTGAAGACGTCGCTCTCCGGCGAGTTCACGTACTTCGCCTGCAGCGGGTCGTCGTCGTGCAGCTTCCGCGCCTGAAAGCCGCGGACGTTGCCCCGCGCGTCGGCGAGCGGGAAGAGCAGCCGCCGCTGGAAGTAGTCGTTGCCGCGCCGGTTCGAGAGCCCGGTGCCGGCAAGATCCTCGCGGTCGTAGCCCTCCTGAAGCGCGCGCCGTGCGAGCACCGATCCACCGGGCGCGTAGCCGAGCCGGAACGCGCGGCACACCTCCTCGCCGAGTCCGCGTGACGCGAGATACGCACGCGCGAACGCGCCCTGCTCGCTCTCCCAGAGGACGCGCTCGTAGAACCCCGTCGCGCGCTCGAGCAGCTTGCCGAGGCTCTCTTTGCGGCGCCGCTCGCGATCGGCCTCGGGCGAGCTCTCCTCGTACTCGATCTCGACGCCGAAGCGCTTCGCGAGCGTCTCGATCGCGCCGACGAAGTCGACGGACTCGAGCTTCTCGACGAACGAGATCGCATCGCCGCCCTCGCCGCAGCCGAAGCACTTGTACGTGCCGCGCGCCGGCGACACGGTGAAGCTCGGCGTCTTCTCCTGGTGGAACGGACAGAGCCCCTTGTACAACCCGCCCGCCTTGCGCAGGCGCACGTAGTCCTCGACGAGTGGCAGGATCTCCGCCGCGTTCTTGACCGCCTCGACCGATACGTCTTTGATCCGTGCCATCACTCGAGCTCCGCCGCGTACGTGATTGCGAAGCGGTCGGTCATGCCCGCGAGATAGTCGGTCGCCTGCACGACGTCGTCACCGCGGTCGTCGACGAGATGCTCGAAGATGCGGCGGATCGTCGCGTCGATCTCTGCATGCTCGGCCTTCGAGTGCGGGCCGAGGTACACGTGCTCGAACATGAACGCGCGCAGCGAGAGCATCGCGCCGCCGATCTTGTCGCTCTGCGCAATGTCGCCGGCCTCGGCTGAGGTCTCGACGAGGTCGTGCACGAGCGTGTCGATGCGCCGCGACCCCGTCGCACCGAGGATGGCGATCTCGTCCTTCGGCAGGTCTGCGGCGTCGAGCATCCCCGCCCGGATCGCGTCGTCGATGTCGTGGTTGATGTACGCGACACGGTCGACGATGCGCACGATCTTCCCCTCGAGCGTCTCCGGCTCCTCCGCGCCGGTGTGCTTGAGGATGCCGTCGCGCACCTCCCAGGTGAGGTTGAGCCCGCGGCCGTCGCGCTCGAGCCGCTCGACCACGCGCAGCGAATGCTCGTTGTGCCGGAAGCCGCGGCCGCCGCGCGCGCGCAAGACCTGATCGAGCGCCTGCTCGCCCGCGTGACCGAACGGCGGATGGCCGAGGTCGTGCCCGAGCCCAATTGCTTCAACCAAGTCTTCATTGAGACGCAGCGCGCGGGCGACACCGCGCGCGATGCCTGTCGTCTCGAGCGTGTGCGTGAGGCGGGTGCGAAAGTGATCGCCTTCCGGGTCGACGAAGACCTGCGTCTTGTGGCGCAGACGGCGGAACGCCTTCGAGTGGACGATGCGGTCGCGGTCGCGCTGGAATGGCGTCCGCAGCCGGCACTCCTCCTCCGGGAGGTTGCGCCCCCGTGTCTCGTACGATCGCACGGCGAGCGGCGACAGCCAGCGGTCCTCGTGCTCGCGCACGAGCCCTTCGAAGGCGTCAGCAGTTCGACCGGCGAGCTCCGGCATTGGAGCCAGAGTAGTTGCTCGATCCGACAGTGCCTACGGGCTCAGATGATGATCGGGACGGTGCCACCGTCCGCGCTCCAGGCCGCGCCGGTGACGTACCCCGCGCGCTCCGAGCAGAGGAAGGCGATCACGGCCGCGATCTCGCCCGGCTCGGCGAGCCGGCCGAGCGGGCGCCCGGCACCGACGGCCGCAAGCACCTCGTCGCGCGTCTTGCCGCTGCGCTCCGCCTGTTGGTCGGCGAGCCCGCCCTCCCCCAGCCACGCCTCCGTCGCCGTCGGGCCCGGGGCGACCGCGTTGCAGCGGATCCCGTCCTTCCCGTAGACGTCGGCGATGAGGCGCGAGAGCGAGAGCACCGCCGCCTTCGTCACCGAGTAGTCGGGCATCGACGTGGACGGCCGCTTGCCGGCGGTCGAGGAGACGTTGACGATCACGCCGGTCCCGCGCTGCTTCATGCCCGGCAGCACGGCGCGGATCGCGCGGACGTAGCTCATCACGTTCAGCTGCCAGAGCTCGTCCCACTGCTCGTCGGTCACTTCCTCGAAGGAGCGCTGCACGGCGAGGCCGACGTTGTTCACGAGGCAGTCGACGCGCCCGAGTTTCGCCTCGACCTCCTGTACGAGCCGCTCGGGCTCCCCCGCGCGGCCGAGGTCGGCCGCCACGTGCAGCGCCTCGCCGACGCCGGGCGCGCCGCTGCGGCGGCCGCTCGTCACGACGGTGGCCCCCTCCGCGGCGAGCAGCCGTGCCGACTCGAGGCCGATGCCGCCGGTCGAGCCGGTGACGAGACAGACGCTGCCGCTGAGTCCGAGATCCACGGCTCGCTAGCGTAGACCGCGTGACGACCCTGCTGCTCGTACGACACGGCGAGACCGACTGGAACGCGGAGGGCCGGCTCCAGGGCCACACCGACCGGCCGCTCAACGACCACGGGCGCCGGCAGGCGCGGGCGCTGGCCGACCGGCTCGCCGCCGACGACATCGTCGCGGTGTACGCGAGCGACCTCGCCCGCGCGCGCGAGACGGCGGAGATCCTCGCCGAGCGGCTCGGCCTCCCCGTCGTCACCGACCCCGATCTGCGCGAGCGGAACTGGGGCACCTGGGAGGGCCTGACGGGGACGGAGCGCGACCGCGTCGAGTACGTGGGCGAGGCGATCGACGCGCACGGCGAGCGCGTCGTCCGGGCCGTTCGGCGGATCGCCGAGCAGCACCCGGGGCAGCGCATCGTCGTCGTCACCCACGGCGGCTCCCTGCGGCGGATCCAGGTCGCGGCCTACGGGATGGCGCTGCCCGTGATCGACAACTGCTCCGTCTGGGCCGTCGCCCACGAGGACGGCACGTTCCGGCCGATAGACTGAGGGCGGCCGTGGAGGATTACACCGGCAAGTACAAGGGCGAGCAGGTCGAGGTCGCACTCTTCGGCGGCGAATACCAGGAGGGCGTCCTCACTGCGTATTGCTACGTCGACGAGGTGGCGCACATCGAGCTGAACGGGCACATCCTCGTGCCTCTCCAGAACATCGCCTCACTGCATTGCTCGAGCCGCTGCGACGCGCAGCCGAACGAAGACTGGCCGCCGCGCGGGCTGCTCGACGACGACGGCCCCCGGGACGAGCCGGACGACTCCTAAGGCGGCCAACATGGGCCGCTTCATCGCTCTCCGCAACATCGTCAAGGCGTGGCTCCTGCTCACGGGCATCTGCGGCGTGCTCGCGCTCGTCGGCTGGGAGCTCGGCGGCGTGCGCGTCCTGTCGCTGTTCGTCTTCTGCGCGCTGCTGCTCGCCGTCGGCGCGTACTGGCAGTTCGACCGTGTCGTGCTCGGGATGGTCGGCGCCCGCGAGCTGCCGGTCGGCGAGGCGCCGCTGCTGCACTCCACCATCGAGCGGCTGGCGGCGATCGCGGGCGTCGCGAAGCCGCGGCTCTATCTGATCCCCGACGGGCTGCCGCGGTTGCTCGCCACCGGCCGCGGGCCGCGCGGCTCGACGCTCGCGGTCAGCACGGGGCTCGTCTCGGCGTGCTCCCCGGCGGAGCTCGAGGGCGTGCTCGCCCACGAGCTCGCGCACGTGCGGCACCGCGACGTCGCGATCCAGACGGCGGTGGTCGTGCTCGCGGCGTCGATCGTCGAGCTGAGCCGCATCGGCGGCTGGCTCGAGCGCGCGCTGCTCTTCGTGCTCGGCCCGGTCGCTGCGGCGTGCGTGCACCTGCTCCTCTCGCCGAAGCGCGAGTTCGAGGCCGATCGCGCGGCGGCGGCGATCTGCGGCTCCCCGCACGGCCTCGCCGACGCACTGCTGCGCCTCGAGCAGGCGGCGGAGCTCGTCGAGTTCCGCGCGAGCCCGGCGACCGAGCCGCTCTACCCGTTCAACCCGTTCCTGGAGGTCGGGCTCGCAGCGCTCTTCGTCACGCATCCCCCGCTCGGCGAGCGCGTGCGACGGTTGCGCGAGCTCGATCCGGCGTGGCGCGAGAAACTCCGCATCGAGGCCGCATGAGATCGCTCGCGATCACGCCCGAGGAGTTCGCAGGCCGGCGCGACACGCTCGCCGGGCAGCTGCAGGCGCGCGGTCTCACGGGCTGCGTCCTCTTCGACACGCATCACGTCACGTACTACACGGGGTTCTCGTTCATCCCCACCGAGCGCCCGATCGCGTTCGCGCTCGCCGGCGACGGACGCGGCGGCATGCTGGTGCCGCGCCTCGAGGTCGAACACGCGCAGGCGAACGCCGCCGTCTCCGAGGTCGCGCACTACGACGAGTTCCCCGGCGAGCGGCATCCAATGGAGGCGCTCGCCGAGCTGCTCGCACGCCTCGGCATTCGCGCCCCGCTCGGGGCGGACACGGACGGCTACCCATGGGTGTTCGGCTACCGCGGGCCGTCGCTCAGCGAGCTGATGGGCGCAGCGCCGGTGGCGGTCGCGGATCTCGTCGAGGACCAGATGATGCTGAAGAGCGCTGCGGAGCTCGCGCTGCTGCGCGAGAGCTGCACGTGGGGCAATCTCGCGCACACGTTGCTGCAGCGGTACACGCGACCGGGCGTGTCCGAGACCGAGGTCGAGAGTCGCGCGTCGACGGAGGCGACGTCCGCGATGCTCGACGCGTTCGGCCCGCTGTATCGCGGGCAGAGCCTCTGGTTCTCCGGCGCGGTCGCCGGCTACCGCGGCCAGATCGGGCGCAACGCGGCGATCCCGCACGCGCTGCCGAACAACATCGTCTTCCAGGCCGGCGACGTGCTGGTGACCGGTGCGACGGCTCCGGTGTGGGGCTACCACTCCGAGCTCGAGCGCACGATGGTGATCGGGCCGCCGAGCGACGCCCAGAAGCGCATGTTCGACCACATGGTTGCGCTCCAGGTTCTCGCGCTCGAGACGATCCGGCCGGGTGTGTCCTGTGCGCAGGTCGACGAGCGCGTGCGCGCGTACTACGACCATCACGAGCTCTGGGACAACTGGCGCCACCACGTCGGGCACGCGATCGGCCTCCGTTACCACGAAGGGCCCTTCCTCGACCGCGGCGACCCGACGGTCATCCGGCCCGGGATGGTGTTCACCGTCGAGCCCGGGCTCTACGCGCCGAGCCTCGGCGGGTTCCGCCATTCGGACACGATCGCCGTCACCGACGGCGGCATCGAATGGCTCACGTACTACCCGCGCGACCTCGAGAGCCTGACGCTGCCGGCCTAGGACCACGAGAAAGGGCCGCCTCTCGGCGACCCTTTCTGCACATAAATCGGCGGCGACCTACTCTCCCGGGAGGTTGCCCTCCGAGTACCATCGGCCCTGGCAGGCTTGACTTCTCTGTTCGGAATGGGAAGAGGTATTTCCCCGCCGGTAAGACCGCCGAACTGTCAAAGGCGCAGCGATACGCGCACCTTCAAAACTCCATAGCGACATGGCAACCAGTGTTCAAATCAAGACCTCGGGCAATTAGTACGGGTGCGCTGAACACATTGCTGTGCTTACACGGCCCGCCTATCAACGTGGTGGTCTCCCACGGCCCTTACTCCTTCTAGAGGATGGGAGCTCTCATCTCGAGGTGGGCTTCCCGCTTAGATGCTTTCAGCGGTTATCCCATCCAGACGTAGCTAATCAGCAGCGCCGTTGGCACGACGACTGATACACCAGCGGTCCGTTCATCTCGGTCCTCTCGTACTAGAGACGACTCCTCTCAAAGCTCCAACGCCCATGGTGGATAGGGACCGAACTGTCTCACGACGTTCTGAACCCAGCTCGCGTACCGCTTTAATGGGCGAACAGCCCAACCCTTGGGAC
>JANMWV010000145.1:0-3759 GCA_031394165.1 Actinomycetes bacterium | reverse complement strand
CGGGACGATCTGCGAGCCGAACGACAAGCCGCTCGACTCGCGGCACCTCGACATGGTCTACGCGTTGATGACGCTCTCCGACAAGCCGTTCATGGGGTCGGTCACCTCCGGCCCGAACGCGCTCGACACGATTGCGATGGCCGAGCTGGTGTTCGGCAAGGAGTCGCTCGAGCAGACGCCGGCGATCATCTCGCTGATCAACGTCAACTCGCCGCTCCGCTACGACGACCGCATGCTCTCGGCTCTCGTCGAATACGCAAAGGCGGGGCAGGCGACCATCATCACGCCGTTCCTGCTGATGGGTGCGATGTCGCCGGTGTCGGTGGTCGCAACGCTCGCGCAGCAGATCGGCGAAGCGCTCGCCGGAATCGCACTGGTGCAGACGATCCGCCCGGGCTGTCCCGTCGTGTTCGGCTCGTTCCTCTCGAACACCGACATGCAGTCGGGGTCGCCGAGCTTCGGCACCCCCGAGTCGGCGGTCGGGCTGCTGTGCACCGGCCAGATCGCGCGCCACTACAACCTTCCGTTCCGCGGCGGCGGCGCGCTGACCTCGTCGCAGGTCGTCGACGCGCAGGCGGCCTACGAGGCGATGATGACGCTCTGGCCGACCTTTCTCGCCGGCACGAATTTCGTCATGCACTCCGCGGGCTGGCTCGAGTCCGGGCTCGTCTCGTGCTACGAGAAGTTCATCACCGACGTCGAGGGACTGCGGATGTTGCATGAGGTGTTCAAGCCGCTCGAGGTCAACGAGGAGACGCTCGCGTATTCGGCGCACCAGGAGGTGGGCCAGGGCGGCCACTTCCTCGGCGCCGTGCACACGCTCGAGCGTTTCCGCGAGTGCTTCTACCGACCTCTCGTATCCTCCACGGAGAACTTCGAGCGCTGGAACCGGCTCGGCGCGCGCGACACTGCGACACGCGCGGGTGAGATCTGGCGCAAGACGCTCGAGGAGTATGAACAGCCCGAGATGGCTGCAGGGCTGCAAGAGGAGTTGAAGGCGTATGTCGATCGCAGGCGCATAGAGCTGGGTGACTAGGTGAGGGGAGACTGAGATGGCCACCGTTTCTGACGTGATGTCTCGCAAGCTGTTGACCGTCGAGCCGACGACCGACCTGTCGGAGGCCGCGGCGAAGATGACCGAGCGGGGAGTGGGAGCGGCGCTCGTGCTCACCGGCGAACACGTCTCGGGGATCCTCACCGAGCGTGACGTGCTGCGCGCGGTCGCGACCGGGCCCGTCGAGGGCACGCACGTCGCGGCGTGGATGACGCGCGATCCCGAGACCGTCGAGGCGTCGGAGTCGCTCGGCCAGGCGGCCGCCGTGATGATCCACGGTGGCTTCCGCCATCTGCCGGTGCTCGACGACGGGGAACCCGTCGGCATCGTCTCGATCCGGGACCTGATGAAGGTCGTGGTGGACGACGAGAGCCCGCGTGGCGTCTGAAACAGCTGAGATGTTCGTGGACGGCGCGTGGACGAGCGCGTTGTCGGGAGAGACGTTCGACGCCGACTCGCCTGCGACGGGCGAGCAGATCGGCGCGGTGCCGCAGGGAGACCGCGACGACGCGCGGCTCGCGATCGGCGCTGCAAACCGTGCGTCCGACGCCTGGGCGCGCACGACGGCGTTCGAGCGCGCCGCCTTCATGCACCGCATCGCCGACGAGGTCGAGAAGCGCCGCGACACCCTGACGCGAACGTTGACGCTCGACCAGGGCAAGCCGGTCGTCGAGGCGCGCGACGAGGTGGGGGAGCTCGTGCAGTACTGGCGGAACGCCGCGGAGGACGGCAAGCGGCTCGAAGGCCGCCTCCCGAACTCTGTCTCGGCCGGCAAGCGCGTGCTGCTCGTGCGCAGACCCCGCGGCGTCGTCGGCGTGATAACGCCGTGGAACTGGCCGTACACGATGCCGGCCGAGCTGATCGCGCCTGCGCTCGCCTCTGGCAACACCGTCGTCTGGACGCCTGCGTCGTCGACGGCGATCGCCGCGATCGCGCTCGCCGAGTGCGTCGCCGAGGCCGACCTCCCGCCCGGCGTGTTCAACCTCGTCACCGGGCCTGGCTCCACCGTCGGCGACGAGATCGCGCGCAACCCTGGCACGCACGGCGTCGGCTTCATCGGCTCCACCGAGACCGGGCTGAAGGTCGCCGCCGCGGCAGCCGGGAAGGCCGTGATCCTCGAGCTCGGCGGCAACGGGCCGATCGTCGTGCTGGACGACGCCGACCTCGACCTCGCGGCCGAGGCGACCGTCACCGCGTGCTTCCTCTGTGCCGGCCAGAGCTGCACGGCCGGCGAACGGCTGCTCGTGCACGCGAGCGTGCGCGAGGAGTTCGTCGCGAAGCTCGCGCGGCTCGTCACCGAGCGCGTGCTGCTCGGCGACCCGTTCGCCGAGGCGACGACGCTCGGCCCGCTGAACAACGCCGGCGTCGCGCAGAAGATGGACGAGCATGTCGCCGACGCGCTTCAGCGCGGAGCGACCGTCGTCAGCGGCGGCTCCCGCGCCGACGGCTTCCCCACCGATCTCTACTGGCAAGCGACGGTGCTCGACGGCGTGCCCGCAGACGCCCTCGTCGCGCAGGAGGAAACGTTCGGCCCCGTCGCGCCGGTCGTCGTCATCGACTCGCTCGAGCAGGCGATCGAGCTCGCGAACGCGTCGCCGTTCGGCCTGCTGTCGGCGATCTTCACGCGCGACCTCGCCAAGGGCTTGCGCTATGCGGACTCCGTCCGCACCGGCTGGGTCAACGTGAACGAGTCGTCGAACTACTGGGAGACACACCTCCCCTTCGGCGGCCGCTCCGGCAGTCAGAGCGGCATCGGGCGCGTCGGCGGCACCGCGCCGATGGAGACGTTCACGGAGCTCCAGACGGTCGTGCTCTCGTGAGCGACCTGCCCGCCCTCCGGGCCTCGGACGCCGACCGCGAGCGCACGATCGCGCTGCTGCGCGAGCACACGGCGGAAGGGCGGCTGACGCTCGAGGAATTTACCGACCGGATGTCGGCTGCGTATCTCGCGCGGACGAACCAGGAGCTCGAGGAGCTCGCGCGCGATCTCCCGTCTGCGCACACGCCGGTCGGCTCGCGCCGGAGGCCGACGCGCTTCGTGCTCTCGATGTTCGGCTCGACCTCGCGCGAGGGCCGCATCCGTCTGGGGCGCCGTGTCGGGTGCCTGGTGGCGTTCGGCAACATCGATCTCGACTTGCGTCAGGCGACGAACGAGGGGAAGGTGATCACGGTCGTCGCGCTCGGAGTATTCGGCGCCATCGACGTCTACGTTCCCGAGGGAGTCGAGGTGGACGTGCACGGGTTCGCCCTCTTCGGCCACAAGGGGGCGAGCGGTAACGACCCGCTGCCGCAACCGGGGACACCGCTCGTGCGCGTGTTCGCTGTTTCGATCTTCGCCGGCATCGACGTGTGGCGCGTCCCGATTGCGTGGTCGCAGAAGACCTGGCACGAGGTCATCCGCGGCATCCGCTCCGGCGCCCACAAGGAGCTCGAGCTGTGACGTACGACGTCGTGATCGTCGGCGGCGGCTCCGCGGGCTCCGCGCTCGCGAACCGGCTGAGCGCGGATCCGGCGACGACGGTGCTCGTGCTGGAGGCGGGACGGCCCGACTACGTGTGGGATCCGTTCATCCACATGCCTGCCGGCTTCGTGAAGACGCTGTTCAACCCGGCCATCACCTGGCCGTTCGAGACTGAAGCGTCGGAGTGGACCGGCGGCCGGCGCATTTCGACCACGCAGGGACGGACCCTCGGCGGCTCCAGCTC
>JANMWV010000135.1:0-3820 GCA_031394165.1 Actinomycetes bacterium | reverse complement strand
ATCGTGACCCAGACACCGATGAACCAGGCCAGCCCACCCAGGTCGGTGCCTGGGCCCGCGTCCATTCCGCGCATCCGCTGCACGGTCACGATCCACGTGACCAGCGCGGCGGCGAGCACGGCTGTGCTGATCAGAAGTGGGTTGCGCTTGCGGAACAAAGCGTGGCCGAGCGCGCTCATCGCTGTCGCTCAGCGGCGGCTAGTTCGACCAGCTGATCGGCGCGTAGTGGGCGTTCTTTCCGGAGTTGTCCCAGTGCATCCCGTAGTCGGAATAGGTGCTCTTCTCGTCGCCGACTGCCATCGCGAGGCCTGCCGGGGCGAAGGGGTGTGCGTTCGTGGCCCAGATCTCGCCGTCGGGGTTGATGCTCGGGGCTGCGTGAACCGCCAACGTCATGACGTCGTCGACCTGGATCGAGCGCCGCTTGCCGTCTTTCTGCCAGCGGATCGAGGCGCTTCGGACGCCGAGCACCTCGCCGATCAGAGGTGCGAGGCTCGCCATCACACCTCCGGCTGAGCCGGTGAAGATCGCCTGTAGGGCACCGCTCTGCTCCTCGTCTGCCTGATCGTCGACGTAGAGAGCGACCTGCCAGTTCCCTTCGCCCATCCGGCCCGGTGTCCGTGCGATCATGGCGACGTTCAGCCCGTCCAGTGAGACTTCCCCGAAGCTTCCGTCATCGACGTGGAAGCCGAATGCGACCTCGCATGCACCTTGTGTCGGTGCAGAGGTCATCGGCTCGAGCGGCGAGAACAGGCACGGACAAACCACATCGCAATTGCAGTTCTCGAAGTACTCGCCGTGAATCTGCCAGCCCGTCTCTGTTGTAGCCATCTAGGCCCCCGCTCGCGGATTGAGGTTGAAAGCGGAGGCTACGCGGACCGAACGAGCAAGGCAACGCCCCAGGCGAAAGTGTTGCGCCTCGCGCTGCTTGCATCAGTGGACTCGACTCGGTGTCGCCTACGCGTTGGCGCGTACGCTGCTGCCTTCCGGAACGGGGCGGCGGACGTTGTTCTTCACGCTCGGTACGACCGCGTTCATGCTCGGACAGATCGTTCGAGGCAACCGCGAGGACTTTGTCTACGAGGCGTCGAGTCCCGAGGCGATTCGGGAGCATGCGTCGCGGGCCGACCTGCCCGTGACGGAGATCATCCCGATCGCGGACACCGTGATCGTGCGTGACGATCCCGTGGCCGCTGCGTAGAAGCAGGGTCGTTGCTGTGGCGCGAGCATCGAGCCTCGCGCCACAGCTCAGCGATTCGCGTCGTTGTCGAGCCACTGGCCCACGACGACCGACCAGAACTCTGGCTGCGGCTTGAAGCCGAGGGACTCGTACAACTGTTGTCCATGGTCGGTCTGGAGCCCGATGTGCTGGCCGGGCACCGCGTCCGTCAGCAGCCGCAGCAGCGAGGACGCGATCCCCTGCCTCCGGTAGGCGGACGCCGTCCAGACGTCGAGGAGATAGGCGTTGCAGACTCCGTCGGAGAGCAGGCGCGCCATGCCGACGACGCGGTCGCCGTCGCGCGCGAATGCGACATGCGCGGACTGCTCGAACGAGCGTCGTAGCGCGTCGGCCGACCGGCCGTTGTCGAAGCGGTCCGCAACGAGGTCGGCTTTCGCCTGCGCCCAGTCGATGCCGTCGAGCGAGCTGTCGATGCGAACGGGCACTCAGCCGATCGCGAGCGTCGAGACCGGCGCAGCGTGCGCCGCTTCGTACGCCGTGAGCCCCGGCTCGTCGCGCAGCGTCAGCGCGATGTCGTCGAGACCTTCGAGCAGGCACTCGCGAGCGAAGTCGTCGAGCTCGAACGGAAAGCCGCCGGCGGTGCGCGCCTCGAGATCGACGGTGATCTCCTCGCCCGCGTCGGCCCGCGCCATCAGCTCTTTCACCTGCTCCTGCGGTAGCTGCACGGGGAGCAGCCCCGTCTTGAGCGAGTTCTGCCGGAAGATGTCGCCGAACGACGGCGCGATCACCGCCTCGAACCCGTAGTCCTCGAGCGCCCACGGCGCGTGCTCGCGCGACGAGCCGCAGCCGAAGTTGCGCCCGGCGACGAGGATCTTCGCGCCCTGCGCCGCGGGCCGGTTCAGCTCGAACTCGGGATCCTTGCGCCAGTCGAAGAACAGGAACTCGCCGAACCCGCTGCGTTCGATGCGCTTCAGGAACTGCTTGGGGATGATCTGGTCGGTGTCGACGTCGGCGCGGTCGAGTGCGACGGCGTGCGAGGTCACCTTGCGAAACGCCTTCATGCCGGCACCAGCTCACGCGCGTCGGCGAAGTGGCCGGCGATCGCCGTCGCCGCGGCGACCGCGGGACTGACGAGGTGCGTGCGCCCGCCCGCGCCTTGCCGCCCCTCGAAGTTGCGGTTCGACGTCGACGCGCACCGCTCGCCCGGCGCGAGCACGTCGGGATTCATGCCGAGGCACATCGAGCAGCCGGCACGGCGCCACTCGAAGCCGGCTTCGACGAAGATCCGGTCGAGGCCCTCGGCCTCCGCCTGGAGCTTCACCTGCGCCGATCCCGGGACGACCATCGCGCGCACCGACGGGTGCACGTGATGTCCACGCACGACGGCGGCGGCCGCGCGGAGATCCTCGATGCGCGAGTTCGTGCACGAGCCGATGAAGACGCGGCCGACCGCGATCTCGCGGATCGGCGTTCCCGGCTCGAGCGCCATGTAGGCGAGCGCGCGCTCGGCGGCTGCACGTTCGTCGGGATCCTCCATCGACGCCGGATCGGGAACCGCGCCGTCGATCGGCACGACCATCCCGGGATTCGTGCCCCAGGTGACCTGCGAGCCGAGCTCCGAGACGTCGATCACGAGCTCGCGGTCGAACACGGCATCGGCGTCGCTCGGCAGCGCGCGCCAGCGCTCGAGCGCCGCGTCCCAGTCGGAACCCTTCGGCGCGCCGGGCCGGCCCTCGAGGTATGCGAACGTCGTCTCGTCCGGCGCGATCATCCCCGCACGCGCGCCGGCCTCGATCGACATGTTGCAGATCGTGAGGCGGCCCTCCATCGAGAGCTGCTCGATCACGGGGCCTGCGTACTCGATCACGTGCCCGACGCCGCCGTCGACACCGAGCTGTCCGATCGCCGCCAGCACGATGTCTTTCGCCGTGACGCCCTCGGGCAGCTCACCCTCGAAGCGGATGCGGAGCGTGCGAGGCTTGTGCTGCTGCAGGGTCTGCGTCGCAAGCACGTGCTCGACCTCAGAGGTGCCGATGCCGAACGCGAGTGTGCCGAACGCACCGTGGGTCGAGGTGTGCGAGTCGCCGCAGACGATCGTCATGCCCGGCTGCGTGAGTCCGAGCTCCGGCCCGATCACGTGCACGATGCCCTCGCGCCCGCTGCCCGTCGCGTAGAGCGGGACGCCGAACTCCCGGCAGTTCCGCTCGAGGGCCGCGAGCTGCGCGGCGGACAGCTCGTCCATCGGCGTGTCGTCGCCCGTGACGACGTTGTGGTCCATCGTCGCGAGCGTCAGGTCGGGTCGCCGCACGCGGCGTCCGGCCGCGCGCAGGCCCTCGAAGGCCTGCGGCGAGGTGACCTCGTGGACGAGGTGCAGGTCGACGTACAGCAGCTCGGGCAGCCCCTCGGCGCGCTGCACGAGATGGCTCTCCCAGACCTTGTCGAAAAGCGTGCGACCCATCGATCGAAGCTAGCGCGGGGCTCCCACCAGAAGCAAGCGATTGTGCGGTTTCGCAGCGCAGCAGGCCGCCTCTAGGCTAGGGCCGTGGAGACTCCGGATGCCCCCCTGCGCCGCGACGTTCGCCTGCTCGGCGACCTGCTCGGCCGCGTGCTCGTCGAGCAGGAGGACGAGTCGCTGCTCGCGGA
>JANMWV010000104.1:0-8661 GCA_031394165.1 Actinomycetes bacterium | reverse complement strand
TGATGCACAGCCTGGTCTTCGAGCACGAGCTCTACGACCGGGAGTTCCTGAAGACGCGCACGAACGCTCCGTATCTGATCGGGCCTGACGGCACCTACGCCCTCAGCGCCGACGGGAAGGCGATGGTCGGAGATCCCGTGGCCGGCAAGGCGCGGGAGTGGGACGACCCGGAGATCGCCGACTTCGCCCTCGAAGGCAGCTACGACGTGAACGGCGTCAGCTGCGCGCCCGGCTTCCAGCTCTTCCGCGACATCGTCGCCGACCACACCCCGGAGCGCATGGAGGAGATCTGCACCGTCCCCGCGGCAACCATGCGACGCCTCGCGAAGGAGCTGGGCGAGGCCGCCCGGATCGGCGAGACGATCATGCTCGAGGGTAAGGAGTACCCGTTCCGGCCCGCGGCGGTCAACTACTACCGCGGCGCGATCGCCCACAAGGACGGCGGCCAGGACTCGATGGCACTGAAGATGCTGAACACGCTGCTCGGCAACATCGACATGCCCGGCGGCCATCTGGGCGTGCCGCTCGACATCCGCGGCTTCTTCATCGAGCCCGGCGAGCACGGGATCCTGAAGCCGAACCCCCACATCCTGCACCCGCCCGTGTCGTTCAAGTTCCCGGCGGACAGCCTGCAGATGATGGAGTGGTTCCCGCTCGGCATGGACGCCGGGCACATCGCGGTCGACGCGGTGCTGAACCCGGAGAAGTACCGCCTCGAGTACGTGCCGGAGGTCCTGCTGACCTACCACTCCAACCCGGTCTGGAACATGCCGGCCGCGGAGAAGGTACGGCGGGCGATGGCCACGTTCAAATACGTGATCTCGATCGACGTGGTGATCAACGAGACCACCGAGTGGGCCGACCTGATCCTGCCGGATCACACCTACCTCGAGTCCACACTCGCCGTCACCTGCGAGCCGCCCGTGGTGAAGGGCCTCGCGCTGCGGCAGCCCGCCGTCCCGCCGATTCACAACACGCGGGACGCAACGGAGATCCTGATCGACATCGCCGAGCGGTGCGGGTTCCTCGATGTCTGGAACGGCTTCCTGAACTTCCTGCTCGGCCTGACGGCCCGCGAGGACCTGATGCTGGCGCCGGACCGGAAGTACTCCAACGAGGACATCATGGACCGCGTCTTCCGGGTGAACTACGGGGACGACCACGACCTCGAGTGGTTCAAGGAGCACGGCCACATGGTCACCAAGCGCAACGCGGCCGAGACGTACCTCCCGTATGACGGGCTGCGCATCCCCTTCTACTACGAGGTGATCAGGAGCGCCGGCCTCGAGCTCGAGAAGCAGTTCGAGGGGACGGGCTACGAGTGGGACACGTCGAACTACGTGCCGCTGCCCTTCTGGAAGGACGGCCCGATCCACGGTGAGAACCCCGAGTACCCCCTCTACGCGATCACGTTCAAGACCGCGGAGACGAACTTCGCCGAGAACATGTCGATCCCGATCATCAGCCGGCTGACCGCCGGGGCGGCCCAGACGAGAGGCGTGCTGCTCAACCCGGTGACGGCCGGGAAGCTCGGCATCGCCGACGGCGATCCGATTGCGATCATCTCGCACGTCGGTCGCGTCGAGGGAGACGCGGCGCTCAGCGAGGGCGTACACCCGGACTGCGTCGCCGTCTCGAACGCCCTCACCCGCTCAATGGGGGGCAAGAAGGGCACACACTTCAACACGCTGCTGTCCGCGGAGCTCGACTACACGGACAACTTCAGCGGCGCCCTGGAATCGGCCGCACGGGTGAGAGTCGAGAAGCTGGGGAAGGAGGCGGCGGCATGACGCGCTGGGGCATGGTCCTCGACCTGACACGGTGCATCGGCTGTAACGCCTGCACGGTGGCTTGCAAGATCGAGAACGGCACGCCGCCCGACCACTACTGGGCCCGTGTCTACACGGAGGAGACCGGCACCTTCCCGGACGTGCAGACGACGTACGTGCCGGCGCTCTGCAACCACTGCGCGGACGCGCCGTGCGTCACCGTCTGCCCGACGGGCGCCAGCTTCCAGCGCGACGACGGCATCGTCCTCGTCAACCAGGATACGTGCATCGGCTGCCGGGCCTGCATGACGGCCTGCCCGTACGCCGCCCGCTTCTACCTGCGGAAGGGCGTGCTCGAGGCCGGCTACCACAGCGAGCGCACGGCGTTCGAGGACGCGAAGTGGGAGGCGTTCACCGAGGGCACGGTGACGAAATGCACCTTCTGCGCTCATCGCGTCGATGACGGCCTGGAGCCGGCCTGTGTGATCACCTGCCCGACCGATGCCCGCATCTTCGGCGATCTCGACGATCCGGAAAGCACGCCGAGCACGCTGATCCGGGAGCGCAACGGGCAGCAGCCGCTGGCGGAGCTGGGCACCAACCCGTCTGTCTACTACGTGGGGGAGAGCAACCATGCGTGAGCAGAGCATTCCGACGCGCAGGCTCCTGATCGGCGGTAACCAGTTCCTGATCGGCTACCAGCAGCAGCAGGAGTGGGCCTGGCTGATCGCCACCGCGTTCTTCCTCGGCGGCATCGGCGGCGGGCTCTTCGTGATCTCGTTCTTCAGCGATTTCAAGCTCGGCGCGCTCGTCGGGCTCCTCGCCGTCGGCGTCGGCAAGACTACGGCCCACCTGCTCTACCTCGGCAAGCCGCTGCGGTTCCTCCGTGCGGTCGTTGGTTGGAAGACGTCGTGGATCTCGCGTGGGATCCTCGGGATGATCGGGTTCTGCACGCTCGGTGCGGTCTACGTCGCGCCGTACGTCCACATCACATTCGTGCCGAACGGCGTGGCCCACGCGTTCGGGATCGCGGCGCTTCCGTTCGCGTTTCTGATGATGTTCTACGACGGCTTCGTGCTCAAGGCGAGCAAGGGGATCGCGTTTTGGGAGTCGTACCTGATGCCCGTGCTGTTGCTCTGCTACGCGACGCTCGGCGGCATCACCGTGACCCTCGCACTCGAGGTGCTCGATGGTGCGGCGACCGCGAAGCGGCTCGAGTGGGTCGGCTTCGCGCTGCTCTTCGTCAACCTCTTGCTGATCGGCTTCTACGTCGTCTCGGCACGTGTGCGTGGGGCGGCCTCCGAGCTCGCCGCGCAGCTGCTGAGGCAGGCGCGGATGGGCCAGGTGTTCCTGCTCGCGATCGTCGTCGGGTTCGGCTGCACGATCGTGCTCGCAGCGATCTCGTTGGCGACCCACAGCGGCACGGCGATGGCAGTCGCCGGGCTCACCGACCTGTTCGGGCACTTCTTCGTCTTGTTCGCGATCTTGCGCGCCGGCATCCACGCGCCGATCCGGCCACTGTCGCTGCGCGGCGTCCGCTCTGGGGCGGTCGCGTGAGCGAACGCGGTTGAGGCGGGCGCGTCGGCAATGCCGCGGCACCGTGCGCGCTCAGCCGGTCTCTCGTTCTGAGGCGGAGCGTGAACCCACACTTGATCAGATGTCAAACCCATGACACGATCCACCCCAGCGGGCCGAGAGGCGTCGCCGTTTTCTGAGACAACGGACGGTCGCGGCCTCCGCTGCGGCCGGAGAGGAGATCGCATGACACGATTCACACGAGCGCAGATCGCGCTCGGACTCGTCGCCGCCGCAGCACTCGTCCTCGCCGCGACGGCGGCCGCCCGCACGCACACGAAGAGCGCCTCGCCGATCGTCATCGGCTGGGCCTTCGACTCGAAGGGCGCGATGGCGCCGTTCGACGGACCCGCGCTTGCGGCAGCGCAGGTGCGCGTGAAGCAGCTCAACGCGAAGGGCGGCGTCGGTGGACGCCCGCTCCAGATCAACACCTGCGACACCCAGGGCAACAAGCCCGCGATCGCGAAGGCATGCGCGACCAAGCTGCTCGGACAGGGAGCGAACGTCATCTTCACGACGTGTGACGTCGACTTCGCCGCGCCGGTCGTGCAGGAGTCGATCAATCACGGCGTCCTTGCCGTCGCACCGTGCATCGGCACTGACCAGATGGGGCCGAAGCGCTTCGGCGCGAAGGGGAAGCTCGCCTTCAGCTTCGGCAACGTCGCCCAGGACGAAGGCTCGGCGATGGCGCAGTTCGCGTGGAACAAGGGCTGGCGGAAGGCCGCGATCGCGACCGACACCGTGATCGTCTACTTCAAGAACGTCACCGCAGCGTTCTCGGCGCGCTGGAAGCAGCTCGGCGGCAAGATCGTCGCCAACGAGACGTACCAGTCGCTCGGAAGTACCAACGTGCAGAACGCAGTCAGCCACCTCAACGGTGTCGGTGCCGACGTCGTCGTCACCTCGACCGCCGGCGCGTTCGGCGCGCTCTCGACGCTCGTCTCGGGGCTGCGGACGCTCGGCGACAACACGCCGATCCTCAACTCGTGGGCCGGTGACGGCACGTACTGGCTTCCGAAGGATCCGAAGGTGACGAACTACTACTTCGTCACGTACGCGGACGCCTTCGGCGGCGACCCGAACCCCGCGGTCAACAAGCTCGCGAAGCAGATCAAGGCAGGGACGGGCGGCTTCATCACCGGCTCTGCGGCGATCGACGGCCTCGTGGCTGCGATCAACCGGTCGCACGGCTCGACGAACGGCGCGACCCTTTCCGCGACAATGGAGAAGTTCAAGAAGGTGCCGACGCTGTCCGGCCTCGTCAGCTTCTCGGCGTCGCTGCACTCGGTGTTCGGCCGCTCCTACCGCGTGATGATGATCCAGAACAACGTCCCGCGGCTGGTGACCACCATCGTCGCCAAGGTCGTCCCTCACATCTAAGGACGGCTTGACGGCGTCAAACACAGAACGCGAGCAGGAGAGGAGGCCCGGAGGAACACTCCGGGCCTCCTCCATCTCCCGCTCGTTCGCCGGCGTCGAAGCGCTCCGCGGCGTCACCCTCGAGCTCGCGCGAGGCGAGGTCGTCGGGCTGATCGGGCCGAACGGCGCCGGCAAGTCGACGCTCGTGAACGTGCTCAGCGGCTTCGACCGCCCGACGGCCGGCTCCGTCGAGCTCGAAGGGCGCGACGTGACGGGCTGGTCCGCGCACCGGCGCGGCCGCCACGGGCTCGCACGCACGTTCCAGCACAGCCACGCGTTCCGCGCGCTCTCGGTGCGGGAGAACGTCGAGGTCGCGGCCCTCGGTGCCGGCGCGCCCGCCCGTCGCGCCGCACAGCGGGCCCAGCAGCTGCTCGAGCTACTCGCGCTCGCCGCGTACGCCGACAGTCCCGCCGCCGCGCTCGCGCACGGTGACGAACGGCGGCTCGGCGTCGCCCGTGCGCTCGCCAGCGAGCCGCGCTACGTCCTGATGGACGAGCCGGCGGCCGGCCTGCCGGAAGCGGAGGTACCCGACTTCGCGGCCGTCGTGCGCTCGGTGCGCGACGACCACGGCGCCGGCGTCTTGCTGATCGATCACAACATGGCGCTGATCATGGACGTGTGCGACCGGATCCACGTGCTCGATCAAGGCACCTCGCTCGCCGACGGCACGCCGGCGGAGATCCGCGCAAACCTCGACGTCGCCGCCGCCTATCTCGGCGAGAGCGCCGTCCACGCCGACGACGAGCCGACGGCGTGACGGCGCTCGTCGTCGAGGGCCTGGAGGTGCGCTACGGCGCGGTACGTGCGGTGCGCGGGCTCTCGCTCACCGTCGAGCCTGGCGAGATCGTCGGGCTCATCGGCCCGAACGGCGCCGGCAAGTCGTCGACGCTGCACGCGATCATGGGAGCCGCTCCCGTGGTGGCGGGCGACGTTCGCCTCGGAGGCACGTCGCTGCTCGGCCGGAGCCCGGAAGACGTCGCGCGCAGCGGGATCGCGCTCGTGCCCGAGGGGCGTCGCATCTTCGGCGAGCTCTCGGTCGAGGAGAACCTCCGGCTCGGCCTCGCCGGGCGCCGCGCCCAGAGCGGAGCCGGCGACGCGATCCGCCGCGCCTACGAGCTGTTCCCGGTCGTGCACGACTTCCGCCGCCGGGCCGCTGGTGCGCTCTCCGGCGGACAGCAGCAGCAGCTGGCGATCGCGCGCGCGCTCGTCGCGGAGCCCGATGTGCTGTTGCTCGACGAGCCGTCGCTCGGCCTAGCGCCGCGGATCGTCGACGTCGTCTTCGAGGCGCTCGCCGCCATTCGCGAGAGCGGGCTCGCCGTACTGCTCGTCGAGCAGCGTGCGCAGCGCACGGTCGCCCTCGCCGATCGCTGTCATGTCATCTCGAACGGAGAGCTGCGCCTGACCCTCGGCCGGGACGACGCAAACGACACGGAGAAGCTCGTGGCGGCGTACTTCTCATGACGCTCGCGCTCCTCAACGTCGACTGGCAGACGCTCGCCGACGCACTCGCTCTCGGTGCCGTGTATGCGCTGATGGCGGTGGGCATCGGGCTCGTCTTCGGCGTGCTGCGGCTGGTGAACTTCGCGTACGGTCAGCTCGTGATGGCAGGTGCGTACGCACTCGCCTTCGCGTCGCAGTGGAACTGGCCGGGCTGGGCGGGAATCCTGCTCTGCTTCGCCGTCGTGCTCGCGCTGTCGGTCGTCATGGACCGGCTCGTGTTCAGGCCGCTGCGAACGCAGTCGCCTGCCGTGATGCTCGTCGCCACCTTCGCCGTCGCGTTCCTCCTGCAGAGCGTGGCGCTGCTCTGGTTCGGGCCGCTCGGCAAGATCGCGTCGTCGCTCGCCCCGCTCAACCGGCCGTTCGTGATCTCCGGCGTCGACATCCGCAAGATCGCCGTCGTCGCGATCATCGTCGCCGTTCTGTGCCTCGTCGCGCTGCAGATGCTGCTCACGCGTACGACGGTCGGCCTGCAGATGAGAGCGGCCGCGATGGATTTCCGCACGGCGCGGATGCTCGGTGTGCGCGCGAATCGTGTGATCGCCGGCGCCGTGCTCATCTCCGGAGCGCTCGCGGCGGTCGTGGCGATCATGCTGACCGTCCAGACCCCGCTCGTGACGCCCGACTTCGCGCTGCGCGACACGATCGTCGTGCTCGCCGGCGTCGTGCTCGGCGGGCTCAACCGGCCGGTGCCCGCGACGCTCGGCGGCTTTGCGATCGGATTCGCCAGCGGCCTGCTCGGCGGTGCGCTGCCGACGACGCAGAGCCAGTACCTGCCGTCGATCCTGTTCGCGGCCGTGATCCTCGTGCTGCTCGTGCGCCCGAACGGCCTCTTCACGCGCCGTCACGAGTCGCTGGAACGCGTATGAGACGTGTCGCGGCGCTCGGCCAGCTCGCAGCACCGTGCGCACTCGTCGTCGCGGCCGCGCTCCTCGGCACGCTCGTCTCGGCGTCGAGCAGGGGCTACTTCGTCGACTCGCTCGTCAAGGTCGCGATCGTCGTCGCGCTGTACGTCTTCATCGGCAACTCGGGCGTGCTGTCGTTCGGGCACGTGAGCTTCGTCGCGGTGGGAGCCTGGACGGCGGGCGTGCTCTCGGTGCCGGTGGGCGAGAAGCCGGCGATCATGCCGAACCTCGCCCACTTCCTGCGGGGCACCGCGGTCGGCAACCTGCCCTCGCTCGTACTCGCAGCAGTCGCCGGCGGTGTGCTGGCGCTCGTCGTCGGGCTCGCACTGATGCGGCTGTCGGGCCTCGCCGCAGGCATCGCGACGTTCGGCGTGCTCGAGATCACCCACAACCTGCTGCGCTACTACGAGAAGATCGGGCCGGGCCTGAACACGTTCTCCTCGGTGCCCGAGACGACCGGGCTCGCGCAGGCTTCCGTCGGCGCGCTGGCCGCGATCGGCGTCGCGTTCGCGTACCAGCGCAGCCGGTTCGGCCGGATGCTGCGCGCGACGCGCGAGGACGCGCCCGCCGCGTCGGCGGTCGGGATCTCGATCTACCGCCAGCGGCTCGGGGCGTTCGTCGTGTCCGGCGTGCTCGCGGGGCTCGCCGGCGGCCTCTACGTGCACCTGCTGCCGCTCAATACCGAGTCGCTCTATCTCGACCTGACCTTCGTGACGCTCGCGATGCTCGTGGTCGGCGGCTCGACGAGTCTCTGGGGCGCCGTCGTCGGCGCGCTCGCCGTGAGCGCGCTCGACTCCTTTCTCGCGCAGGCCGAGAACGGCGTCAACGTGCTCGGCGGCACGCTCGACCTGCCCGCCGGCACGCGACTCGTGGTCGTCGGCGTGCTGATGGCGCTCGTGCTGATCCTCCGGCCTTCGGGGCTCACGGGCGGACGCGAGCTCTCGTTGCCCCGGTGGCGCCGATGAGCCGGTGGTCAGATCCGAGAGGAAGTCATGATGCCGGACCTGACCCCCGGGATGTTTCGTTGTGGGGCCTCCGGCCCCGCGTGTGCGTGGCCGGTGCGGGCACGATCGGCAGCCTGTTCGCCGCGCACCTCGCGCGGGTGGCCGAGGTCTCGGTGTTGACGCGGCGCGAGGAACACGCGCGCGCGCTGAACGAGCTGGGGCTCAGCGTGACCGGGCGCGCCGAGTTCACGGCGACCGTGACGGCCGCGACCGACCCGGGGCAGCTGCCGGAGCCCGAGCTCGTGATCGTCGCGTGCAAGGGCAGCGATCTCGAGCCGCTCGCGCGGCGACTTGCGGGGCATTTCGCCGGGGCGACGCTGATGACGGTGCAGAACGGCCTCGGCGCCGAGGCGGTGGCGGGCGCGCAGGGCGCCTGGCCGCTGCAGTCGGCGGTGTCCTTAAAGAGCGGCACCCGCCACAGCGACACCCAGGTCGAGTACGTGGTCGACACCGATACGTGGTTAGGACCGTACCGCGGCACGACGCCGGCTG
>JANMWV010000087.1:0-18373 GCA_031394165.1 Actinomycetes bacterium | reverse complement strand
GCCGCGACCGAGGCCGCGGAGGCCAGCTGCAGTGCGCCCAGGACGCACACATAGGCGGCGAAGGTGCCGACACCGGCCGCGACCGAGCGCCTGCCGAGCTCCGCGCGCAGTGCCCCTGCGCCGCGCGCCGCGACCACGGCGGGGGCGTACACGAGTGCGGTGAAGATGCACATCAGCTCGAGATAGGTGACCGGGGACGCGTGGACGACGCCGTGCTTGTCGACGACCGTGTAGGTGGCGATCACACCCGCGATCAGCACGGCAAGCGGTGCGCCGCGGCCCCGCCGCACACCGCGCACGAGCAGGATGCCGCCGCCGACGAGGACGACGCCGGCCACCTGCCGCGTCGTCGTCGTCGCGCCGATGAGCACCACCGAGCCGACGAGCACGAGCACCGGCGCGAGCCCACGCGCCACCGGATACACGACCGAGAGCTCCGCGTGCGTGTACGCGAGCGCCAGCAGCGCGAAGTACACGAGTTGGAGCAGCGAGCCGGCGAGGAGAAACGGCCAGACGTCGCTGTCGAAGCGCCAGTACACGATCGCGAACGGCGCGCCCGCGACCACCGCCACGAGGAGCGCGACCGCCGCGAAGGCCTGCGAGTCTCGCGCGCCCGCGAGCAGCACGTTCCAGCCCGCGTGGATCACGGCCGCGGCGAGCGCGAGTGCGAGTGCCTCGGCGGGCATACTCGGCGCAGCATGACGCACATTCGCGCCATCGTCTTCGACTTCAACGGAACGCTCTCCGACGACGAGCCGCTGCTCTGCGAGATCTTCGCCACGATGTTCGCCGAGCGAGGCCGCCCACTCTCCGCGCAGGAGTACTACGACCAACTCGCGGGACTCTCCGATCCCGAGATCGTGCTCACGTGGCTCGGACGCGACTACACGGACGTCGACGGCGCGGTCGAGGAGCGTGTCCAGCGCTACCGCGACGCGGTCTCCGACGGCTCCACGGTGCACGACTACGTGCGCGAAGCCGTCCGGTACGCGGCGGAGCGCGTGCCGCTCGCAATCTGCTCCGGTGCGGCGCGGGCCGAGATCGAGCCTGTCGTCGAGGCCGCCGGGCTCGCGCCGCTCCTGCGCGGGATCGTCTCCTCCGACGACGTCGTCGAGGGCAAGCCGCACCCGGAGGGCTACCTGAAGGCGCTCGAGCTGCTCGACGGCGTGCCCGCCCACGAGGTGCTCGCGATCGACGACACCGAAGCAGGTGTCGCGTCCGCCAAGGCGGCCGGCCTCGTCACGTTCGCGAAGACGGGCACGCTCGACCCGCACCGCCTCGCGGCGGCCGACGAGCTGATCGACCGGATCGACCTCGCGCTAATCCAGCGCGTCCTAGGCGACTGATGCTCGTGATCGCACATCGCGGCGCCTCGGCGGAGCTGCCCGAGAACACGCTGCCGGCGTTCGAGCGTGCGATCGAGCTCGGCGCGGACGCGATCGAGCTCGACGTGCACGCGGACGCCGACGGACGGCTCGTGGTGACGCACGACATGCCCAAGCCGCAACGCTCGTACCCCACGCTCGAAGAGGCACTCGATCTCTGCCGGAGCCGCATGCCCGTGCTGGCCGAGCTGAAGACCCCGCGCCGCTACCGGCGCTACGACGTCGTGGCGCGCACCGTGAGGCTGCTCTCCGACGACGACGCGGTCGTCTGCTTTCAAATGGCGGCCCTCGAAGAAGCGCGCGCGCTCCGGCCGGGGATCCGCACGTGCCAGCACGTCGGCTACGGCGTCTCGATTCGCGGCGCCCGCGGCGCCTGGGCGGCGGGCTTCTCGGACAACCGCGTCACCGCGCGCGGGCCCGCCGCCGCGCGCGCGCTCGGCCTCGTGCCGCTCGTCTACACGGTGAACGAGCCGGCACGCATGGAGGAGCTCGCGGACGCCGGCGCCGCCGGCATCTTCACCGACCGGCCGGAGCTGGCTCTTCCGCTATTTCGATCGGCTCGTCGCTGAGGTCGAGGACCCGCGCGTCGGCCGCCGGCAGCGCCGCCGTGACCTTCATCCCGATCGGCAGCGTCGCGGCCATGGCGGTCGAGACGTCGGCGATCAGGTCGGTGCCGGGGCCGACGACCTTCAGCCGCGTTACGGGACCCAGGAAGGTCTGCGCGATCACGTCACCGGAGAGCGTGTTCGCACCGCCGGAGCCGTTGGCCGGCGAAAGCTCGACGGTCTCCGGGCGGATGAGCACGAGCACACGCTCGCCCTGCGTGCGGCCGCGGGCCGCGTCGACGCTCAGCATCACGCCGCTGTGATCGACGGTGCCGTTCGCCGGATCGACGATCGTCACCTCGAGCCGGTTCATCGTGCCGATGAACTCCGCAACGAACGGCGTCGCAGGTCTGCTGTACATCTCCGCAGGCGGACCGATCTGCTCGATGCGGCCGCGGTACATGACGGCCACGTGGTCGGAGACGGCGAGCGCCTCCTCCTGATCGTGGGTGACGTACAGCGTCGTGATCCCGAGCTCGAGCTGGATGCGCCGGATCTCCTCGCGCAGCTGCACGCGCACCTTCGCGTCGAGCGCCGACAGCGGCTCGTCGAGCAACAGCACCCGCGGCTCGATCGCCAGTGCGCGTGCGAGCGCGACCCGCTGCTGCATACCGCCTGAGAGCTGATGCGGATAGCGGTCGCCCGCGTGACCGAGGCCGACGAGCTCGAGCAGCTCCCCCACCCGGCCCGAGCGCTCGCTCTTGCTCTTGCCGCGGATCTTCAGGCCGAACTCGACGTTCTGCGCGGCTGTCATGTTGGGGAACAGCGAGTACGCCTGGAACACCATTCCCATGTCGCGCTTGCTCGGCGCAACATTCGTGACGTCTTTGCCGTCGATCACGATCCTGCCCTCGTCGGGGCGGTCGAAGCCGGCGACGAGGCGCAGCGCTGTCGTCTTGCCGCAGCCGGACGGGCCGAGCAGCGACAGGAACTCGCCCTGGCCGAGTTGCACCTCGATCCCATCGAGCGCCTTGACGCCGCCGGCAAACTCGCGGTGCAGGTTCTGTAGTTCGAGGTAGGCCATTAGCGTGCTCCTGCGATTACGGCGCCTCCGGCACCTCGTTTGCGTCCGACGAACAGCAGCGAGAGCATCGACGCCCACGTGATGCCGAAGCTCATCAGCGTCAGCGCAGCAGCCGGGTAGGCCTGTGTCTCGTTCGTGTACTGGAGAAAGAGTGGGAATGTGTTGAAGTGCGCGATGTTCGCGATCGTGAACTCGCCCATGACGATCGCGAGCGCGAGGAACGAGCCGGCGAGCGCCGCTGCGCGGATGTTCGGAAGGATCACCTTCACCAGCGTCGTCACCCAGTTTGCGCCGAGGCTCTGCGACGCCTCGGTCAGGGTGTGCACGTCGATCGAGCGAAATCCTGCGTCGAGCGAGAAGAACATGTACGGGAACGCGAGGATCACGTAGCCCGCGGCGAGGAACCCCCACGGCTGCGCGTAGAACCAGCCCGGCGTGCCTCTGTAGACGTCCAGCAACCCGACGACCATGACGATCGGCGGCACGACGAACGGAATCAGCGCGAGGAAACCGATCACCGGCCGAAGCTTCGGAACCTTGAGGTGCACCCAGTAGATCGTCGGCACGAAGATCAGCAGGCTGATCACGATCGTCTCTGCCGAGAGCAGCGCCGAGATCTTCAGGGTTTGCCAGAACTGCGCGTTGTGGACCACCCAGCTGTAGCTCTCCAGGGTGCAGCACTTGCCGGTCGCATTCGCCTTGAGGCTGAAGAGCAGTGTTGCGACGAGCGGGATCAAGAAGTAGATGCCGGCGAGCAGCAGCCACACGGACGCCGACGGGGCGATTCGGCGCCTCACTTGGCCCACCTGGCCGCCCGCCGTTGCAGCGGGACGTAGACAAGCATCATCACAGCGAGCACGAAGAACATTCCGAACGCGAGCGCCTGTGCCAGGTGCGGATTGTCGAGCACGTTGCCTGTGTAGTACGACCCGATTAGGATCGGCACGAGGTTCACTGCGCCCGACGTAAGGCTGTAGGCGGTCGCGTAGGCGGCGAACGCGTTACCGAAGAGCAGGATCACGGCGCCGAGCATGGAGGGCATCAACACCGGCAGTCCCACGTAGCGCCAGAACTGCCACGAGCTCGCGCCGAGGTTCGACGCAGCCTCGCGCCACTCGCGCCGCAGCCCGTCGATCGCGGGAGCGATGACGAGGATCATCAACGGCAGCTGGAAGTACATGTAGACGATCTCGACGCCGGTCTTGGTGAAGAGGCTGAACCCGTGGTTGTAGGGATCCCAGCCCAGGCCGCGGAGGAACGAGCTGACGATCCCGAGTGTCCCGAGCGTCGCGATGAACGCGAACGCGAGCGGGATGCCGCCGAAGTTCGCAGCGACCCCGGAGAACGTCGTCAAGATGGAGCGAATCCAGCGCGGCGTCCCCTCGCGGATCGCTGCGTATGCAATCGCGATTCCGATGAGGCCGCCGAGCAGCGCCGTGACGAGGCTCACCTCGATGCTCGTCTTGTACGCGTCGACGTATGGGTGGTCGAACAGCAGCCGAAGATTCCCCAGCGTCCAGCCGCCGTGCGCTCCCTTGAACGCGCCGAGGAGAACCGAGCCCGCCGGCAAGAACAGGAAGAGGATCGTGTACGCGAAGAACGGAAGCGTGCCGATCCACGCGAGCGAGAGGCCCCTCCGGCCGGACTTCACGTCCGGCCGGAGGATCCCCTGTGCTGCGTCCGTCGCGATGGGTCAGCCGCCCATCTTGGCGGGCCAATCGGCGGCGATCTTCGCCTTCGCCGCCGTCTGCTGCGGGATGCTCGCGAACTTCGCCGCCGCGTACAGCTCGGGCGCCGGGAGCGCATCGAGCAGCGACTTCGGAAGCTTCTTCCGCTTCGCGAGGTCGTTGAAGCGCGCGGGATGCGTGAACCCCTTGAGCCACAGGATCTGCCCCTGGTCGGAGTAGAGGAACTCCTGCCAGAGCCGCGCGGCCCACGGGTGCGGCGCCGTCGCGTTGATCGCCTGCGCGTAGTAGCCGCCGTAGACGCCGTCGGACGGGATGGTGACGCCCCACTTGGCGGCGGGGAACTCCGCCACGTACGCGAGGTTGTTGTAGTCCCAGTCGATCGAGATCGGCGTCTGGCCCGACGCGACCGTCTGCGGGGTCGTCTGCACCGGGATGAAGTTGCCGTTCGCCTTCAGCTTCGCGAACCAGTCGATGCCCGGGCCTACGTCCTTCACACTCCCGCCGTTCGAGATCGCGGCCGCGATCACGCCGGCGATCGCAGAGCCCGACTTGAGCGGGCTGCCATTCAGGGCGACCTTGCCCTTGTACTCCGGCTTCAACAGGTCGGCGAACGTCTTCGGCGGGTTCGGGATGAGGCCCTTGTTGTAGCCGATCGACACGGCGCCCCAATAGTCGGCCCACCAGTAGCCCCGCGTGTCCTTACCGTTGCGGGGGATCGTCGAGAACGTCGACACGAAGTACCTGTCGTAGAGGCCCTGGGCCGCGCCGGCAACCGCGAACGAGATGCTGACGTCGACGGCGTCAGGCGCGCGGGAGTCGCCCTTGAGCGAGACGATCGCCTGGTTCTCCTCGGACGAGCTGCCGTTCGGATTCTGGTTGTCGATCGGAATGCCGTACTTCTTCGTAAAGGTCGACATCACCTCGCCGTAGTTCGCCCAGTCCGGCGGCAGCGCGATCGTGTTGAGCTTGCCTTCCTTCTTGGCCTCCTTGACGAGCTCCGCCATCGAGAAGCCGCGGCCCTTGAGCGGCGGCGTCTTGCCGGCGGCGCCGCGGGACGCGAACGCGGCTCCGCTGCTGCCGAGCACCGTCAGCCCTGCGGCCGCGGCGACGCTTCGCTTCAGCATCTGCGAACGGCTCATCTCGGCTTCCTCGAGCTTGGCCCAGAACTCCTGCTCTTGCGCCTCGTAGTCCTCCATGCGACCTCCCGGTCCGTCAGTGGTGAGAACCGTGATCGAAGCATGTCTCGGCTGCCGCCGCAATGGGAGTCGCCAACCTTGTTCCAGATCGTGAACCGCTGGGCACAGTCCGGGCCGTGGGCGCTAGGCTCGGCCCATGACCCCGTTCGAGGGCGACGGCGTCTGGCTCCGCTGCGCGCTCCATGCGCACTCGACGAATTCCGACGGCGAGCTGGCGCCCGAGATGCTGGTCGGCCACTACGAGTGGGCGGGCTTCGACGTACTCGCGATCACCGACCACTGGGTGAGGACGGACGAGCATTCCACCCGCAAGCTCCTCGTCATCCCGTCGACCGAGCTGAACGCCCAGTGCGGCGGCCCCGAGCATGACGCGCACGTGCTGGCCCTCGGCGTCCAGGCGGATCCCGTGCTGCCCGAGGGCGCGTTCGCGCCGCTCCAGGAGGTCGTGCACTGGGTCGACGAGAACGGCGGCGTCCCGTATCTCGCCCACACGTACTGGAGCGGCCTGCGCACCGAGCAGTGGGAGGACTGCGCGGGGCTCGTCGGGATCGAGGTCTGGAACGCCGGCTGCGAGCTCGAGATCGGGCGCGGCGACTCGTCGCTCCACTGGGACGAGGCGCTCGAGCGTGGGCGGAACCTGTTCGCGCTCGCGACCGACGATTCGCATCACCCCGGCCACGACAGCGGCTTCGCGTGGACGTGGGTGCGCGCTGCGGAGAAGTCGCAGGAGTCCGTGCTCGCCGCGTTGCGCAGCGGGTCGTTCTACGGCTCGACGGGGCCCGAGATCACGGGGCTCGAGGTCGAGGACGACGCGATCACGGTGCGCTGCAGCCCGGCGGAGAGCGTCACGCTGCTCAGCGGCAGGGCACGGGGCGCGCGGGCGAACGCCGGCCGGCTCGGCTATCCCCACAATTCGCAGATCCTGGCGCGCGACGCGGCCGGGCTCATCACCGCCTGCCGGCTCGAGCGGCCGTGGAGCACGCCGTACGGGCGGATCGAGGTCGCCGACACCGCGGGCCACCGCGCCTGGACGAATCCGCTGTGGATCGCGTAGCCGCCGTCGAGCAGCTCGCGTCGCGCCGCTTCGACCTGCTCGTGGTCGGCGGCGGGATCGTCGGCGCCGGGGTCGCGGAGGCGGCGTCGGCACACGGCCTCGCCGTCGCACTCGTCGAGAAGGGCGACTTCGCGAGCGCGACGTCGAGTGCGTCGTCGAAACTGATCCACGGCGGCCTGCGGTACCTGCGCCTCGGCGACGTCGGACTCGTGCGCGAGGCGCATCACGAGCGACGGCTCTTGATGAATGTCGTCGCGCCGCATCTCGTGCGCCGGCTGCCGTTCCTGTTTCCGCTGTACGAGGACGGGCCGTACCGGCCCTGGTTCGTGCAGAGCGGGATCCTCGTGTACTCGACGATGGCGCGTGCGCGGCTCAACGGTCTCGTGTCGGTCGAGCGTGCGCGCCGGATGGTGCCGCAGCTGCACGGCGACCGGCTGCGCTCGTGTGCGTTCTACGCCGACGCGTGGACGAACGACGGCCGGCTGACGCTCGCGAACGTGCGAGCTGCTGCGGACGCGGGCGCAACGGTGCTGAACTATGCGGAGGTCGTGGCGATCCGCGGCCGCGAGGGTGCGGGCATCTCGGTCGACGGGCAGGTCGTATCGGTGCGCGCGAATGCCGTCGTGAACGCGACGGGGCCGTGGGTCGACCGCGTGCGGCGTCTCGAGCATCCCTCTGCGAAGCGATCGATGCGGCTGAGCAAGGGCGTGCACGTCGTCGTCGACGGCGGCGAGGACTGGGACGCGGCGGTCACGATCTCGCACGACAAGGTCCGCGTGAGCTTCGCGATCCCGTGGGAGGGGATGCTGCTGCTCGGCACGACCGACACCGAGCACGACGGCGAGCCGGAAGACGCGCGCGTCACGGACGAGGACGTCGCGCAGGTCATGGCGGAGGCCTCGGTCGCCGTCGACGACCTCGGGCCGCCGCGCGCAAGCTTCTGGGGCCTGCGCGTGCTGCCGGGCGGCGACGGCCAGACCGCGAACGCGCGGAGAGAGACGGTGTACTCGACCGGGCCGTCCGGCATGGTCAGCGTCGCCGGCGGCAAGCTGACGACGTACCGGCGGATCGCGCTCGACGCGCTCGACCATCTCGGCGTGCGCGGCCTGTCGAAGAAGCCGCGCCCGCTGCCGGGCGCGACGGGCCTCGACCGGATCGCGTGGCCCGTGGAGCTCGACGCGCCGACGCGTGCGCACCTGCTGCATCTCTACGGCTCGCTCGCGCCGGAGTTGCTCGCGCCCGCCGTGGACGATCCGTCGTTGCTCGAGCCACTCGTCGCGGGCCGCCCCGACCTGCGTGCGCAGGACGTCTACGCGCGCACGCACGAGTGGGCGCGCACCGACGAGGATGTGATTCGGCGGCGCACGACCGGCTGGCTCGCCGGGAGTCCCCAGCCGTTCGGCGAGGCGCCTCTGTCCGCTCGGTGACGACGCTCTAGGAGTCCGCGATCGCCCGGCCGACCACGAGTGCGTCTCGCAGTTTCGGCTCCAGGTCCCGGTAGCTCGCGTCGGGGCGGACGCCGAGTGCGTCGAGCGTCTTCGAGAAGAAGCAACGCGCGGCGGCGGCGAGGACGACGTCCATGATCTCCGCCTCCGAGAGCCCCAGGTCACGGAGCCGCTGCAGGTCGGCCTCGCCGACCGACGTCGCATCGTCGACGACCCGCTCGGCCAGGTCCATCACGGCCACATCGACCTCGTCGAGGCCGGCGGCGCGGTGATCGAGCGCGATGTCGAGCACCGGCTCACCGAAGCGCTCCAGCAGGACCGTGCCGTGAGCGAGACAGCAGTAGCTCGAGCGCAGCCGGCGAGCGGCGGCGAGCGTGACCAGCTCGTAGCGCCGCAGATCCATTCCCTCCTTGATCGCGCCGTTCAGCCTGCCCCAGGCGGCGTACACCTCCGGCCGCTCGGCGAACGCGCGCTCGTAGTTCGTGGTCATGGAGCGGATTGTGCGAGCACGAGCGGTCGTTGTCTATCGCGCGCGCCTGCGGACGTCCCCGCCTGCACCGAGCCGAAGTCCACACCTGCCGGCGACACCGCCGCGGTGGGAGCGGTCGCCGCCCCGGCCGTGCCGGCGCAGGCCAAGGCAGCGACGGCAGTGAGCGCCGCCACCAGTCTGCGGGCCTGGCGGGGGCATGCGATGAACGTAGTGCGCGGAGGATCATCCGGTCAGCAGACCGCGGCACCCCATTCCGGGTGGTTTACGGTTTCTCAGACGAGTGATCTCAGTCTGTCCGCGTGTCTCGCGATGCGGAACGGTCCGGCGACCGTCGGCGGAGCCCCCGTCTAGAGTGCATCCCATGCCACCTCGCTATGTACGGGTGACGCAACCACTCGTTCGTGAGAACGGAGAGCTGCGGCCTGCGGGCTGGGACGAGGCGCTCGACCGCGCCGCGGCCGGCTTTCGCAAGGCCATGGACGACGGCTCCGAGACGGGGCTCTTCAGCTGCTCCAAGACGACGAACGAGCTGAACTTCGCAGCACAGAAGTTCTCGCGGCTCGCCCTGCACTCCAACAACATCGACAGCTGTAACCGAACCTGACACGCACCCAGCGTCGTCGGTCTGGCGACAGTGTTCGGTGCAGGCGGGGGAACGAGCTCCTACGAGGAGACTCGAGACGCGGACCTGATCATCCTGTGGGGCTCGAACGCCCGTGAGGCGCATCCGATCTTCTTCCATCACGTGCTGAAGGCCGTGCACCGCGGCGCGAAGCTGATCGCCGTCGACCCGCGCCGCACGCCGTCGGCGCAATGGGCCGACCTCTGGCTCGGCATCGACGTCGGCACCGACATCCCGCTCGCGAACGCCGTGGGCCGCGAGATCATCGCCGCCGGGCTCGCGAACCACGAGTTCGTCGCGCGCGCGACGACCGGCTACGAGGAGTACCGCGCGTCGGTCGAGCCGTGGACACTCGAGGAGGCCGAGCGCGTCACCGGCGTTCCCGCCGACGCGATCCGCGAGCTCGCGCACACGTACGCGAAGGCCGACCGCGCACAGCTGTGCTGGACGCTCGGCATCACCGAGCACCACAACGCCGTGGACAACGTCTTCGCGCTCATCAACCTGGCGCTGCTCACCGGCCACGTCGGCCGCTACGGCTCCGGCCTCGCGCCGCTGCGCGGACAGAACAACGTGCAGGGCGGCGGCGACATGGGCGCGCTACCGAACAAGCTCCCCGGCTTCCAGGACGTCGAGGACGCCGCCGCCCGTGCCCGGGTCGAGGCCGTGTGGGGCGCGACGATCCCGCCCAAGCACGGCAAGCACCTCGCGCAGATGTTCCACGCGATGGAGAGCGGCGAGCTGCGCGCGCTCTACGTGATCGGCGAGAACCCCGCGCAGTCGGAAGCCGACCAGCAGCACGCGATCGCGCTGCTCGAAGGGCTCGACCATCTCGTCGTGCAGGAGATCTTCCTCACGAAGACCGCACAGCTCGCGGACGTCGTGCTGCCCGCGTCGGCAGGCTGGGCCGAGTCGGAGGGCACGGTCACGAGCTCGGAGCGGCGCGTGCAGCGCGTGCGCAAGGCGCTCGACCCGCCCGGCGAGGCGCGCGACGACATAGAGATCGTCTACGAGCTCGGCAAGCGGCTCGGCGTCGACCTCGGCTCCCCCCGCGCGGAGGACGTGTGGAACGAGCTGCGCAGCGTCTCGCCAATGCACGCCGGCATGTCGTACGAGCGCCTCGAAGAGCTCGGCGGCATCCAGTGGCCGTGCTGGGACGAGATGCATCCCGGCGAGAAGTTCCTCCACGGGCGCCTCTGGGACGACGAGGTCGCAGTGCGCGCGCCGTTCAAGCCCGTCCTCGACGATCCACCGGTCGACACGCTCGACGACGACTTTCCGATCCGGCTCACCACGGGACGGCGCCTCGAGTCGTTCAACACCGGCGTGCAGACCGGCGGCTTCAGCTCGCCACTGCACAAGGGCGGCAGCGCAATCACCCTCGCACCCGAGGACGGTGCGCGCTACGGCATTCCCGACGGGGGGTTCGTGCGCGTCGTGTCGCGCCGCGGCTCGGTCGAGGCGCCCGCGCGCTATGACGACACGCTGCGACCCGGCCTCGCGTTCATGAACCTGCACTTCCCCGACGAGGTCGCAACGAACGTGCTGACGATCGACGCGCAGGATCCGCAGTCCGGCACCGCAGAGTTCAAGGCGACGGCCATCCGTCTGGAGGCCGTGTAGTGCCGGATCTCCGCCTGCTCGCGGCCGAGCCGACGGACGCCGAGCGTGCGGCGATCGACGCAGTCGTCGGCGCCGCGGCCTTGGACGACGGGCGGGTCGCACGCAGCGGCCGCACCAGACGGCACCTGCTCCTCCCGACACTCCGCGCCGCGCAACGCCGGGTCGGCTGGGTCAGTGAAGGCGCACTCGGGTATGCGTGCCGCCGCCTCGAGGTGCCGCCCGCCGAGGCGTACGGCGTCGCGACGTTCTACGCGCTGATCGCGCTCGAGGAACGGCCCGCCGAAGTGCTGCACGTCTGCACCGATCTCTCGTGCAGGCTCGCGGGCTTCGAGCTGCCGGAGGGTGCGCACCCGAGCCCGTGCCTCGGCCTGTGCGAGCGCGCCCCCGCTGCACTGCGCACGATCGCAGGCGAGCAGCCGCGCGAGGAACAACTGCCGCCGTTCGGGCCGGCGTTGCCGCAGTACGGCCAACCGGGGCTCCGCCTGCTGCGGCGCATCGGCGCAGGCGTCGACCCCGACTCGCTCGACGCCTACCGCACCGCCGGCGGCTACTCGTCGCTGCGCCGCGCGCTCGAGCTCGGCATCGAGGGCGTGCTGCGCGAGGTCGCGGATTCGCGGCTGCTCGGCCGAGGCGGAGCCGCCTTCCCCACCGGCACCAAGTGGGAGGCAGTCGCCAGACAGCCGGCGCGGCCGCACTACCTCGTGTGCAACGCCGACGAGTCGGAGCCGGGGACGTTCAAGGATCGCGTGCTGATGGAGCAGGATCCGTTCGCGCTCGTCGAGGCGATGACGATCGCTGCGTACGCGACAGGCTGCGAGCACGGTTATCTGTACGTGCGCGCCGAGTATCCGCTCGCGCACGAGCGGCTCGAGAACGCATTCGCGCAGGCGCGCACGCACGGCCTGCTCGGCGACGACGTGATGGGCGCGGGCTTCGCGTTCGACATCGAGCTACGCGTCGGCGCGGGAGCGTACGTCTGCGGCGAGGAGACCGCGCTCTTCCAGTCGATCGAGGGCTACCGTGGTGAGCCGCGGAACAAGCCGCCGTTTCCCGTCGAGGTCGGCCTGTTCGGCAAGCCGACCGTCGTGAACAACGTCGAGACGCTCTTCAACGTGCTCGAGGTCGTGTCCGAGTCCGGGGCGGCGTACGCGCAGACCGGCACCGAGGGCTCGACCGGCACGCGGCTCTTCTGTCTCTCCGGCCACGTCGGGCGTCCCGGGCTCTACGAGGTGCCGTTCGGGATGCCGCTGCGCGAGCTGCTCGAGCTCGCCGACGCGCGGCCGCCGAAAGCGGTGCTGCTCGGCGGCGCCGCCGGCTCCTTCCTGCGGCCCGACCAGCTCGACCTGCCGCTGACGTTCGAGGACGCGCGCGCTGCGGGCACAACGCTCGGCTCGGGCGTCGTGATCGTCTACGACGAGAGCGCCGACCTCGTCGACGCCGTGCTCCGCATCGCCGAGTTCTTCCGCGACGAGTCGTGCGGCCAGTGCGTGCCGTGCCGCGTCGGCACCGTACGCCAGGAGGAGGCGCTGCACCGGCTCGCGTCCAAGCAGACGATCGGCAACGAGCTCGTCGTGCTCGACGAGCTTGCGCAGGTGATGCGCGACGCGTCGATCTGCGGCCTCGGCCAGACCGCGGCGAGCGCGGTCCAGTCTGCGATCGTCAATCTCGGAGTGCTCGCCCCATGACCCTGATCGGCCTCGATGCCGTGAAGCGCATCGTCGAGCTGACCGTCGACGGGCAGGAAGTGCGCGTCACCGAGGGCTCGACGATCCTCGATGCGTGCCGCCGGCTCGGCGTCGAGACGCCGACGCTCTGCTACGGCGACACGCTCACCCCGGTCAACGTGTGCCGCGTGTGCGTCGTCGAGGTGGAGGGCGCACGCACGCTCGTGCCCTCGTGTTCCCGAAAGGTCGAGCCTGGCATGGTCGTGCACACCGACTCGCCGCGTGTGCAGACGAGCCGGCGCCTCGTGCTCGAGCTGCTCGGCTCGTCGGTCGACCTCTCCACCGCTCCCGACGCGTTGCGCTACATCGACGAGTACGCAGCCGAGCCCGATCGCTTCGGCCCCGACTCGCTGACCGTCGCGCAGGCCGTCAAGGTCGACAACGAGCTCTACGTCCGCGACTACTCGAAGTGCATCCTCTGTTACAAGTGCGTCGAGGCGTGCGGCGACGACCACCAGAACACGTTCGCGATCGCCGTCGCGGGCCGTGGCTTCGGCGCACACATCTCGACCGAGCTCGACGTCGCGCTGCCGGACTCCGCGTGCGTGTACTGCGGCAACTGCATTGCGGTCTGCCCCACGGGCGCGCTGATGCCGGTGAGCGAGTACGAGCTACGCAAGGCCGGCACCTGGGACGAGGCGAGCCAGACGGCGGTCGACACGATCTGCCCGTACTGCGGCGTCGGCTGCAACCTGACGCTGCACGTCCAGGACGGCGCGATCGTGAAGGTCAGCTCGCCCGACGACCACGACGTCACGCGCGGCAATCTCTGCATCAAGGGCCGCTTCGGGTACCAGCACGTTCAGAACCGGTGACGCGCTTTCAGATCCTCTACTGGCAGGACGTGCCGTCGCTCGTCAAGGCCTTCGACGAGGACGGCGCGCCCGTGTCGCGTCAGCTCGACCCGTGGTTCCAGCAGGAGATCGACCGGCGCGCGATGGCGCAGGGCCTCGTCGAGAGCGGCGAGTACCTCGAGGCGTGGAACTGGGGCGAGGCGCAGGAGCGCGAGGGCACGGTGGACGAGGTGCTCGACGCCGTCGAGGCCGAGCTCGACGCGGCGCGTAAGACCACGTAGTCGCAACGCGAATACGCGCCCGCCCGAGCCGCAGGGCAGACTTCCGGGCGTGGACCGGCGCCGCCTGCTCCTGCTCGGCTTCGGCGTGACCGCGCTGCTGGCCGTCGCGGCGGTCGCGAGCAACGGGCGGCCGCTGTCGAAGTCGCAGGCCGCCGGGCCGAGCGCGAGCTTCTTCGACTACGTGTTCACGACGATCGTGATACTCGCGGTCGCGATCACGCTCGTCGTGGCGTATGCGATCGCGCTCGGACGGCCGAGCGCCTTCAGGCCCAGACAACGGCGCTGGCACCTGCTGAGCACGCTGCTCGGCGTCGTGCTCGCGGCCGCCGCCGCCTTGATCTTCCTGCACAGCGGGCTCGCCCGGAAGCTGCAGCGCCTCAACGCGCAGGCAAGCCACCAGTCACAGCTGCCGCCGGGCAAGCGCGCCGTCGAGCCGACGAAGAACATGCGCAATGCGCGCGTGCGCTGGGACGAGATCGCGGTCGTGCTCGTGCTCGTCGGCGGCGTCGCCGTGCTCCTGCTCGCGAGCCGGGGCGCGAAGCGCACGCCACGATCCTGGCGGCTCCGCTCGCAGGAGGCGGTGTCGCTCGCCCTCGACGAATCGCTCGACGACCTGCGCAGCGAGCCCGACCTGCGCCGCGCGATCATCGCGGCGTATGCCCGGATGGAGCGCGCGCTCGCAGCAGGCGGCCTCCCGCGCCGCCCTGCGGAGGCACCGTTCGAGTACGTCGAGCGGGCGCTGGGCGAGCTCGAGACGAGCGCCGAGAGCGTCCACCGCCTCACCGGCCTGTTCGAATGGGCAAAGTTCAGCCAGCATGAGCCAGAGCCGGAGATGAGAGACGACGCGATCGACGCTCTCGTCGCGGTGCGTGACGAGCTGAGACGACCCGCCGCGGCGGCCGTCGCGTGACGAGCGAGCGCTCCCGCATCGCCAAGGCAGTCGCGGGACTGACCGCGCTGCTCGTCGTGATGCTCGGCATTCGCCCGGCCTCCATCCAGCAGATCCTGTCCGTGTACGTGCTCGTGCTCGCGGCGATCGCGCTCGCGGCTCTGACGCGGATCGCGCGCAGCGCGTCGGAGATCCCACCGCTCTCCGAGTTCACGGCTGCGCTCCGGCCGCGCGTCGTCGACCCGATGCGGCCGCCCGAGCTCGTTCGCACCGAGCGCGAGATCACGCTCGGCCTCTCGAACGCCGGGCACCTGCACAAGCGTCTGCTGCCGCTGCTGCGCGAAGCTGCAGCGGCGCGTCTGGCAACCGGCCACGACATCGACCTCGCCCGGCGTCCCGACACGGCCCGTCGGTTGCTCGGCGACGACACGTGGGAGCTGCTGCGCCCCGACCGGCCGGAAGCCCCCGACCTCAGCGACCCCGGCATCTCGATGCGGCGGCTGCGCGCGGTCGTCGACACGCTGGAACGGCTGTGATGGAGCTCCCCGACCTCCGCGAACGCGCCGGCCTCGTGCTCGACGAGGTGGAGCGCGCGATCGTCGGCAAGCGCGACGCGCTCGAGCTGATCCTGCTGGCGCTGCTCTGCGACGGCCACGTGCTGCTCGAGGACTACCCCGGGCTCGCGAAGACGTTGATCGCGCGCTCGTTCGCGCAGGCGACGTCGCTCGAGTTCTCTCGCATCCAGTTCACGCCCGACTTGATGCCCTCCGACGTGACCGGCTCGTCGATCTTCGACCAGCGCACGGCCGAGTTCACGTTCCTGCCCGGCCCGATCTTCGCCAATTTGCTCCTCGCCGACGAGATCAACCGCGCCCCACCGAAGACCCAGGCTGCGCTGCTCGAGGCGATGCAGGAACGCCAGGTGACGACCGAAGGGAAGACGCGCCCGCTGCCGCGGCCGTTCGTCGTGCTCGCGACGCAGAACCCGATCGAGTACGAGGGAACGTACCCGTTGCCTGAGGCGCAGCTCGACCGCTTCCTGATGCGCGTCGGTGTCGGCTATCCAAGCAGGGAGCACGAGATCGAGATGCTCGCGCGCCGGCTCGGTCGCGGCGAGGACGAGATCGAGCTCGACACGGTGGTCGACACCGCGACGCTGATCGAGATGCAGCGCGCGCTCGAGCAGGTCCACGTCTCGGAGTCGATCGAGGGCTACATCGTCGACCTCGTGGCGGCGACGCGCTCGTCGCGGCGGCTCGCCGTCGGCGCAAGCCCGCGCGGCAGCCTCGCGCTGCTCAAGCTCTCGCGTGCCAAGGCTGCCGTCGCCGGCCGTGACTTCGTCGTGCCTGAGGACGTGAAGGCGATCGCGATCCCCGCGCTCGCGCACCGGTTGACGCTGCGACCCGAGCTGTGGGTGCAGCGGGTGCGCGGCGAGGACATCGTCGCCGAGGCGCTCGAGACCGTGCCGACGCCGCCGGCCGAGGACGTTCTCGAAGCCGCAGGATGACGCGGATCTCCTCGCCGCGGCTCGCCGCCTACGCGGGTCTCGCGGCGATCGGGCTGCTTGCCGGCCTCGTGCTGGGGCGCGTGGAGCTCGTTGCGCTCGCCGCGCCGTTCGCGGTCGCCGCGGTGGTGGGAGCGGCATTGGCGCGCGAGCCGGAACTCGAGGCGACGCTCACGCTCGACCGCGAGCGCGCATTGGAGGGCGAAGCGGTCACGGCGTCGATCGAGCTCGTGTCGCGCTCGGGCGCCGACCGTGTCGACCTGCTGCTGCAGCTGCCGCGCGCGCTACGGGCCGAGGCGCCGAACCCGCGCGCCGTACGGCTTGCGGCCGGCGAGACGCGCAGGCTCGAACTGCCTCTGCGTTGCGCGCGCTTCGGCGCGTTCGTGCTCGGGCCGGTGCTCTTCCGCACGCGCGACCGGCTCGGGTTCACGTCGTGGGAGACGAAGCTCGGCGGCCGCGAGCCGCTGCGCGTCTATCCGAGCGTCGAGGCGCTGCACGCGCTGCTCGCGCCGTACGAGACGCAGGTGTTCGTCGGCAACCAGGTCTCCCGCGCGAAGAGCGAGGGCGTCGAGTTCGCCGACATCCGCGACTGGGCGCCGGGCGACCGCGTGCGGCGGATCAACTGGCGAGCGAGCGCACGCCGCCCCGGCGGGCTGCTCGTCAACGAGCAGCATCCCGAGCGCAACACCGACGTCGTCCTGTTCCTCGACACGTTCACCGACGTCGAGTCGGACGACCGGAGCACGTTCGACATGACGGTGCGCGCTGCCACGTCACTCGCGCACCTCTATCTCCAGCGCAAGGACCGCGTCGGGCTCGTGAGCTTCGGCGGCTTCCTGTCGTGGCTGATGCCCGCGTCGGGGACGCAGCAGCTCTATCGCATCGTCGACTCGCTGCTCCAGATGAACATCGTGCTGAGCTTCGCGGCGAAAGGCGTCGACATCCTGCCGCCGCGGACGCTGCCGCCGAAGGCGCTCGTGCTCGCGCTGTCGCCGCTGCTCGACTCGCGTTCCGCCGCTGCCCTGCTCGACCTCCGGGCGCGCGGCTTCGACCTCGTCGTGATCGAGGTCTCGCCGGTGCCGTTCGTGCGGCCCGGGACGGGCGAGCTGTCGCGGCTCTCGTACCGCCTGTGGCGCCTGACGCGCGAGTCGTTGCGCGCGCGCTACGAGCAGGCGGGGGTGCCGGTCGTCGAGTGGATCGACGGCGTCCCGCTCAACGTCCCGCTCGAGGAGGTGGCGGCATTCCGGCATCACGCAAGCCCCGCGCGCGCCTGACGCTCGCCGGCGGCTCGGCGGCCTCCTACGCGAGCGTGCTCGCGTATGCGGCGTTGCGTGAGCCGAAGCTCGCGGCCTTGATCTGCGCCGTCGGCGTGCCGGGCGCCGTGCTGCTCGCGCTCGTGCTCGTACGGCGGATGGACGAGCTGCTCCCGTGGGCGCTGATCCCGCTGGGCAGCGCGTACACGGTGTCGCTCGTCCTGCACGGGTCGAGCGTCGACGGAGGCGCACCGCTCGTCGCGGCGGGACTGCTCGTGTGCGCCGAGCTCGCGGCGTGGTCGCTCGACGAGCGCGACGCAATCGCCGCGGAACGTGCCGTTGTTCTCGGGCGGGCGACGGCTCTCGCGGGGCTCGTGCTCGCCGGCCTCGCGGTGTCCGGCCTCGTCGTCGCGCTCTCGCTCGCGCCGGCGAGCGGCCTCGCGTGGACGGTGCTCGGAGCGGCGGCCTCGGTGCTCGCCGTCGGTCTGGCCGTGCGGCTCGCGCGCGGGCCGGCGTAGGAGAACGCCCGCGAGCCCCGGCCGCTACAATTGCCGCCGTCCGCGGCGCATTCGTCTAGTGGCCTAGGACGCCGCCCTCTCACGGCGGTAGCACGGGTTCGAATCCCGTATGCGCTATTCCTTCCCGCATGGTTGGGTCGATCTGGCTCAACCATGCGGGTCATGTCTCTCAGGCAGCAATAGGCACCGCGTCCATAGCCTCCACAATGGCCGACAAGCCGAAGCTGAGCCCGCTCACGAGGACGCTGAAGGACCCGCCTCCGACGAGATAACCTGGT
>JANMWV010000086.1:0-7405 GCA_031394165.1 Actinomycetes bacterium | reverse complement strand
CTCGTGACTGCCGATCTCACCGACCGGGTCCAGAACTGCGAGACGGTGGTGCGACGACTGTCCGTCGACCCGTACGCGAATCCGGACAGCCAGCACGAGACCGCGGTCGAGCCCGACAGCTTCGCGTTCGGCTCAACGGTCGTCGCCGCGTTCCAGCTCGGGCGCCGCGCGGCCGGCGCGTCGGCGAACATCGGCACGGCGGTCTCGCGGGACGCCGGGCGCACGTGGCAGCGCGGCGTCCTGCCAGGCGTGACGGCGCAGTCGGTTCCACCGGGACCCGAGAGCTCCGCGTCCGACCCGTCGGTCGCCTACGACGCCGTCCATGGCGTCTGGCTCGTGGGCACGCTGACGCTCGAAACGCCCAACAACTCGCACGTGTTCGTCGCCCGCTCGAGCGACGGGCTGCACTGGCAGGCTCCGGTCGATGTCGCAAGCGGCCCGCTGCTCGACAAGGACTGGCTCGTCTGCGACAACGGCGCCGCGAGCCCGTTCCGTGGCCGTTGCTACGCGGAGTACACGGACGACCAGCAGAACGAGACGCTGAGCCAGTTCACGACCGACGGCGGTGTCACATGGTCGGCGCCGGTGCGGTCAACGTCGACCCTCGTCGGCACGCAGCCGGTCGTACGCTCCGACGGCACGCTCGTCGTCGTCGCGGGCGACTACAACGGCGCGGCCGCGCTGAGCGGATCGATCGTCGCCGTGCGTTCGACGGACGGGGGCGCGACGTTCACGCGCGCGATGGTCGCGAGCGTACGCGCGCACGACAACAACCCGCTGCGCGCGATCGCGTTGCCGTCGGTCGACGTCGACTCCGCGGGGACGATCTACGCGTCCTGGCACGACTGCCGGTTCCGCGCCGACTGCGCGGCGAACGACATCGTCCTCTCGACGTCCACCGACGGCGGGTCGACCTGGACGGCGCCGGTGCGCGTGCCGACCGCACCCACGTCGTCGTCCGTCGACGCGTTCATCCCGGGCCTCGCCGCCGACCCCGCGCGGCCCGGGCACCTCGCGCTCGTCTACGCGTGGTACTCCACGGCCGCCTGCCGCGGCGGCGCCTGCACGCTCGGGATCGGCTTCATCACGTCTCCGGACGGCGGCACCACGTGGTCGGTGCCGCGCCGCCTGCATGCGCAGCCGTTCTCGACGAGCTGGCTGCCGCGTGCCGACGGCGGCCGCATGCTCGGCGACTACTTCTCGACGTCGTTCGCGGGCGACCGCGTCGTGCCCATGTTCGCGCTCGCCGCGCCGCCGGTGAACGACCGACTGCGCGAGGCGATCTTCGCCGCTTCGCTCGCCGCCGGCTGACGCTGTCGGCGACGCTTCGCTCGCCTCGCTCGGGGAAAACCATGTTTCCCCCGTGGGCCCCCTTCTTCTGTGCTCGCGGCAGGCGCATCACTGCTGCGCGGAACGAGTTCCGCTCCGCGACGATCATGCTCCCAGCGCGTCGGCGAGCGCACGGAGGGCTTCTCCCGCGCCGGCGTCGATCGTGAGAGCAGCACGCATGTCGAGCGGCGTCGCGCCGCGGTTGACGATCGCGAGGCTGCCGCCTGCAGCGAGCGTCTCGAGCGGCAGGCCGGCGACCGGATACACCTCGAGGCTCGAGCCCACGACAAGCATTAGCTGCGCCTCGAAGGCGAGCTGCGTCGCGCGGGCGATCGCGGCGCCGGGCAGTGCCTCGCCGAACATCACGACGTCCGGCTTGAGGATGCGACTGCAGCTTGGACATGCGGGCACCGGAAGCAAGCTCACGACTTCGTCGAACGGAACGACCGTGCCGCAGTCGAGGCAACTCGAGGTGCGAATCGAGCCGTGCACCTCGACGAGTGCGCGCGAGCCGGCGCGCTCGTGCAGCCGGTCGATGTTCTGCGTGATGACGGCGCGCACCCAGCCGCGGTCCTCGAGGTCGGCAAGCGGGCGGTGGCCGTCGTTCGGCTCGGCATCGCGCAGCACGTGTAAGCGCATGCCGTAGAACTCCCACACCTTCGCCGGGTCGGCGAGAAACGCGTCGATGCTCGCGTACTCCATCGGGTCGTAGCGGGCCCAGATGCCGTCTCGCGAGCGGAAGTCGGGGATGCCGCTCTCGGTGCTGATGCCTGCTCCGGTGAGCACGACCGTCGGCTGCCGCTCGCGGACGAGCTCTGCCAGCCGCTCGACGATCACGATCGGCGTAACGCAAGCGCAGCCGCACCGATCACAGCGGCCGCCGCGAGCACGAGCGCTGCCGTGACGAGCGAGCGATGTCTCGCGAAGAAGCTGCGCTTGTCGACGACCGCGTAATCCGGGTTCGGCTGCTCGGGCCCGAGCGTCCCCGGGCGGGCACGGTCCAGGGCGAGCGCCGAGCGCGGCAGCCGCGCATAGTCGTATGACGGAGCCGGAACCGCTCCGCCGTAGTAGATCGTCAGCAGCCGCACGTGGCCGCCTTCGACCAGCAGCGTGCGCGGCCGTGCCAGCGCCTCGACCCGAATGTCCCGCAGCGGTGGATCGTCTCCGTGCTCGATGCGGATCCGGAGAAATCGCGCGCGGGCGGAGAGAGGCACGATCGTCTGGCGCGCGCGACCCACGCGGACGACCTCCCCGGCCGCAATCTCGATTCCGTGCGCCTCGACGGTGAACGGCCGGTCGTAGCGTGGGGTCGAAGACGAGATCCGTAGCTCGTCGACCGGCACGCCGCGGTAGCGCAGATCGACGACGACCTCGGTGTCGCCGGCCTTCACGCGTGCCGGCAGCTTCCGCAGCGTGGGCCGAAGTGCAGTCCCCGCGACGAGTGCGCCGACGATGCGGCTGACGTGCGTGGCCCGCACCTCGAGGTACCGATACCGCGTGGGCGGCAACAGGAGCGTCGTGCTGCGCGCGGGCACGGCCCCGCCGACGGCGTAGATCTCGGTCGTCGAGAGCCGCGTCCATACGCGGCGGTCGTCGCTGCCGTAGGCCGTCGCGCTGGAGAAGAACTGCCGGTCCGGCACCTGCAGCACGACCCGGTCGACCGGCGCGTGCGCGTGACCGAGGTCGATTCGCGCGACGGTGAGCGCGCCGCGGCGGCCGTTGTCGAACACGCGCAAGGTGCGGAGCTCGGCTGCGGGCGGCGCGGGCTGCGGCCGCCACGGCACCTGCTCGCCGCGCGAGTCGACGATGCGCAGGTCGGGGAACCCGGGGCGCGCGTGCGCGAACATCGGGCCGTCGGGTTCGACCAGCACGGGGCCTCGCCCGGCCGGCCGGAGCTGCCGCTCGAACCCGAGCTGCTGTTGCACCGGGACGACAGCGACGACGGCTGCCGCGATCAGCGCGATCATGCGCTCCCCTGACGCCGGGCGCGTTGATAGGCGAACGCCCCTGCGAGGAGCAGGAGCCCGAGCGCGAGGAACGACCCAACGCGCCAGATCGACTGGAGAGCTGCGAGATCCACGACGAACACCTTGCCGACTGCGATGCCGAGCAGCGCGAGGCCGCCGAGGCGGAGCGGCTTCAGGTCGCGGGCGAGCCCTGCGACGAGCGCGCCGAAGCCGAGCGCGGCCCAGAATGCGGACAACGCGAGCTGCGGGGTCTGCGTGACGTCGCCCGGGTGCGCGCCTGCGAGGTCGACGACGGCCACCGACACCAGATAGACGGCGAGCACTGCCGTGGCGGCGCCGAGCGTGAACGCCTCGTCGGCTCGCTCGCTCCTGTCGAGGAGCAGGGCAACTGCCGCGATGCCGGCACAGAGGAGGACGAGCGCGATGACGGCCTTCGGCACGGAGTCGAGGCCGTATGCGAGCGCTTTCGGCGGTGCTTCGATGAGCAGCGTGTGCGCGGTCGCGGCAGCGAGGAACGCGATGCCGCCGAAGTAGCCGCGCTTGTCGCCCGTGCGGCTCGCAACCGCGGCGAGCAGCACGCCCTCCGCGGTCCAGCCGGCGACGAGCGCCGGACCGTCGAGCGCGAGGGCAAGCCCGACCGCTGCGAGCGCCGCTCCGACTGCGGCGAGTAGCAGCCCGATCTCGCGACTGACGCGGCCGCGAAGCGACGCGACACCCACGGCGACGTGCGCAGCCGCGACGGCGAGCACCCACGCGGTCGCGCCCGTGCCGTTGCCGGCGTCGTGCAGCATCGCCCAGCCTCCGCCCGCAGTCGCCGCGGCATTGAGGAACAGCAGCGAGGCAGACGACAGCCGCAGCGCGGTCGTGGGCACACGCAGCTCGTAGCCGAGCGCAGCGACGACGAAGAGCGCCCAGAAGACGGCGAGGACGGCGAGCGACAGGCCGAGGTGCTGCGAGCGCTCGGAGGCGAGCCAGCTCGCGAGCTGCGGCGCGCTGACGACATAGGCCGCGACGGCGAGCCAGCTCCACTTCCGCCACACGACCACCGCCACGGCCGAGATGAGCGCCGGCGCCATGAACGCGAGGCTCGTCGTGCCGCGGCCCGCGTCCACGAGGACGGGGGCGAGCAGGGCGCCGACGATGCCGATGGCTGCGACGACGCGCGAGTCCCAGCGGACGGCGATCGCCGTCGCGGCGATGCCGATCAGGCCCGCGAGCACGAGCCCCACCCAGGGCGACACACGGTGATAGACGGTGCTCGCCGTCGTGTCGGACGCGTAGAGGGCGGCGAGCGCCGCGGCAACCGCCGCGAGGGCGGCCTGCGTCTGGCCCTTTCGCTCGTACAGCCAGAGGCCGGCGCCGAGCAGCGCTGTCGACCCGGCGAACGCGAGCACGACGCGGGTCGGCTCGTCGATCCAGCCGTTGCTCACGGCCATGACGAGGAAGAACACGGCCGCGATCACGACGGCGATGCCTCCGGCCCAGCCGAGCACCCGGCCACCGAGCAGCTCCTCGAGGTCGAACGGCTCCCGGGCCGGCGCAGGCGGCCGGATGGGCGGGCGCGGCGCGGGCGGGAACGGGAGGTCGGGTGCCGGCGCGCGTGCCGCCAGGAGTGCCTCGAGCGTGCGGACACGGGCTTCGAGGGCCTCGACACGGATCTCCAGCGGATCTCCTTCGCGCTCGTTCATAGCGTGTTTGCCATGTTCAACCTAGCTCGTTCGCTCTGCACCTCAATCCTCCCGCGCCCATGCGAGACTCGTCGGATGGAGAGTTACAGCTTCTCGACCGATGTGCGCGTGCGCTTCGCGGACACCGACGCCCAGGGGATCGCGCACAACGCCGCGTACCTCGTCTGGTTCGAGGTCGCGCGCGTCGAGTACCTGCGCGCATACGCGGGCGGCTACCAGGCGCTGCGCAACCTCGGGATCGAGGCGCTCGTGCTCGAGTCGTTCTGCCGCTACGTCGTCCCGGCGCGCTTCGACGACCTGCTGCACATTCACGCGCGCTGCGTCGGGCTGCGCGGTGCACGCTTCCGGTTCGAGTACTCGCTGGTGCGCGCAGACGGCACATTGATGGCAGAGGGCTTCACCGCGCACGCGTGTGTCGACGCAACGAGTTTCAAGCCGACGCGCGTTCCCGACTGGCTCGCCGAGGCTATCGGCTCGGCAGAGTCGTCGTCTGCGCGGGCGGCGTCTTCGACGTGAGCGGCTTCTTCTTGTGCGGCTTCGGGCCGACCCGCACGATCGCCGGGTCCGCCCGGTACGAGGAGGACCACGTGTCGTCGTACAGGAGCTTCCCCGCGCGGTCGTAGACCTTGCGCGTGACGCTCGTCGACATCGCGGGGACACCCGGGTAGTCGATCACTTTCTCCCCGGGCTTCAGCGTCGGGTCGACGGTCTTCTTCACCGGCGGAGCACCGCGCGACGAGAGTGGCGTCGTCGTGCTCTCGACCTTGCGGCCGGTCGGTGTGCCGTAGAGGCTCACGGTCAGCGACGACGAGCCGACGAACGTGCGGAGCAACAGCCAGTGCCCCGTGTCGTTGACGAACTTCAGATCGACGTCGGGATAGTTCACCGTCGCATCGCGGCCCTGCGGGTAGTGGCTGATGTACAGCGCGTGATTCGTGCGCGCCGTGATCTTCAAGCCGGCCTCGAACGCGGCGTTGAACACGGTGGTCGACACCTGGCAGACGCCGCCGCCGAGCCCGGTGGTGACTTCCCCGTTCACGATCACCGGCGCGACGAGGAAGCCCTTCGCCACGCTCCGCGCACCCGTCGTGTCGTTGAACGAGAACGTGGCGTCGGGTGCGATCAGCTTGTCGTCGACGAGATGCGCCACGAGCTGCACGTTGTGGATTCGGTTGGCGACACCGCCGTACACCGTTACGTAGCTCGAGACGAGACCCGTGATGCCCATTGCCTGCGCCTGCTTCGTCGAGACCTTCGCGGGAGCGTCGACGACGACGAGTCGCGCGATGCGCAGACGCCGCCGCACCGCGGCCTTCAGGATCGCGTCGGTGCTGGCGAGCGCATCGAGTCGGACGCCCGGCTGCGCGGGGACGACGCGTGCATGCGGGCCGTCGACCGCGAATGTCGCGTCCTTCGGCGGCTTGGCGACGCGGCTGCCGAGACGCCGGAGCCAGTCGTCGGCGGCGGGGCCGGCGATCCGCAGGCTCGTGCGCCCGTCGGCCGGCAGCTGCAGCAGCTCCGCGAGCCGGGAGGGCGGCACGACCCAGCGCGTCTCGCCGAGCACGAGCTTGACCGGGGCGGAGAGCGCGCGACGGGCCTGTGCGGCGGCGCGCGTGAGCATCGCAGCGCGGACGTGCGGCTGTTGCAGGTGCAACGGCAGCGCGACCGGTCCGGCGGGCCGGTCGAGCGAGGCGAGCGCCTGCACGAGCGTGCGGGCCGCTTCGGCGCGATCGAGCACGGTGCCCGGCCGCGCGGGGACGACGACGATCTCCGTCCCACGCCGCACGACGGCTGCCTGGCGCGGCGCCCGGTTCACCTGAGCGGCGATCTGGCCGAGCTCGAACCGGAGCGAGCCGTCGAGGACGCCGACCGGCGGCGTCACGTCGGCGCCGAAGAACGTCACGTCGAGGCGCTTGAACCCGCGCCACGGGGCGAAACCGTCGCCCTGGCGCTGCGCTGCGCCGATCGCGGAACCCCAGTCCGGCACGACTCCGATCGCGGCCGGCCGGATCGGGAAGCGGCGACCGGCGGCCGTGAAGACGACCGGCCGCCCGGCGAGCGAGGCGGCGCGGCGCTCGAGCAGCGCGCGCGCGTCCTTCGCCTGGAGACCTCCGACGTCGACGCCGTCGATGCGCACGCCGTTCGCGATCGCCGTCGGAGAGCCCGCGAAGACGAGCCCCAGGACGATCGAGGCGGCGACGAGCGAGCAGGCGAGGAAGACGAGGCGGCGGACGATCCGAGCAGAGTAGCGGCGGCCCGTGATGGCGCCAAGGCCAGAGTGCTAGACCCTATGGAGTCTGAGTAGCCGTGGGCGGTTGAAGGCCGGACACTTCGTACGTTCGGGGGTTTGTCTGGCCGGAGACGGGCTCCGGCTGACCCCAGACGAAGGAGGTCCGGCCGTGTTGGAAACGATGACGTACG
>JANMWV010000074.1:0-1996 GCA_031394165.1 Actinomycetes bacterium | reverse complement strand
CGGGCGTGCGCAGCCTGAGGAAGTGGTGCCAGAAGAGATGCTGCGCGGTCATCGTCACGTTCGACTCCAGCTCGCCGACCCAGACGCCGTCGGGCCGCTGCAACTCGAGCAGGCGGCGCACACCGCGCTCGATCGCAGAGTCGATCTGCGTCAGCTCCTGTTGGCCTTGGTCAGCTCCGCGACGGGCGCTCATGCGCTGACCGTATCCCGGGCGCGTTCGATCGCGTACGCGGCGGCGGCGCGGCCGCTGCGCACGGCGCTCTCCATCGTCGCCGGCCAGCCGGTGTCGGTCCACGCGCCCGCGCGCACGACACCGGCGCGCGACGTCTCGACCCCTGGACGCACGAGCCCGGGGCGCAGCGCGATCGTCGCGTAGGGCTCCCGGCTGACGCGCGACCAGAGCAGCTCCGCGTCGCCGAGCCGCGCGGTGAGCTGCGCGGCGATCCGGTCGACGAGCTCCTTGCCGCGCACCTCGAGCAGCTCCGGCACGCCGCTCGAGACGACTGTCAGATATTGGCCGTGCTCCGGCAGGTGTCCGGTTAGCGCTCCTCGGTCAAAGACCCAATGTGCGTCGGACGAGAGGAGTGCGGCAAGCGGCGTCACGAGGAGCGCCTGGTCGAACCAGAGGTGGACGCTGACGATCGGCGAGTCCTCGTACGCCGGGTCGGGCTCGTCGAGCAGGCGCGCGCTCTCGCGCGGCGGCGTCGCGACGACGATCGCGTCGGCGTCGAGCTCGTTGAGCGACTCGACACGCACGCCGAGGCGCACCGTCGCTCCCGCCGCTTCGAGCACGCGGCCCGCGGCGTCGCCGTGCATCGCGCCGAGCGGCCGCACCGGCAGCACGAGATCCGCGTTCGCGCGCGGGCCGAGCAGCGCGGTGCGCACGGTGAAGAGACCCGCGCGGGCGTCGACCTCGTCCGCCGGAAGGTTGAGCGCGGGCCGGATGAAGACGTCCCAGAAGCGCTCGACCGCCGCAGCGGAGGCGCCGAGCCGCCGGAGCGTCGCGCCGAAGGTCTCGCCGTCGAGCGCCCGCGCGCTGCGCATGCGCGCGAGCGTCAGCGGGATGCGCACCCGGTCGCGGAGCGGCAGGTGCCGGTACGCGACGAGCGCCGCAGGCGTCGGCCGGATGCTCGACACGCGTCCGTTCTCGGCGATCACCGGCAGCGCAAGTCGCGTGCGCCGCACCGAGCCGCTCTCGCCGATCCGGTCGAGAAAGCGCAGGTACTCGGTGAAGCAGCCGAGCGCGATGTGCTGGCCGTTGTCCGGCGGCGGCTCCGGATCGCCGTCGCGCGCCGGCAGCGTCTGCACCGCGCCGCCGAGCGTCGGCCGCGCCTCGTAGACGGTCACGTCGGCGCCGGCGTCGACGAGGTCGAGCGCCGCCGACAGTCCCGCGAGCCCGCCTCCCACGACCGCGGCTCTCACCGCCAAAGCCCTCTCGCGACGACCGCAAGCTTCGCCGGCATCGAGAGCCGGCACGACGGGCCGAACACGTCGAAGCCGTTCGCCTCGATCCGGTCGAGCTGGCCGCGATAGAGCCCTGCGAACGTCGCGACGCAGAGCGCGCTGCGGCGATCGAGCGAGTCGAGCAGCTTCAGTCCCTCGTCGAGATGCGCACGCGCACGCTCCGCCTGGAACGCCATCAGCGCGCGCCACTCGGGAGTCACCGGACCGAGCTCGTCCACACCGAAGCGCGCGAGCTCGTCCTGGGGCAGGTACACGCGGCCGAGCTCCTGGTCCTCCGCAACGTCGCGCATGATGTTGATCAGCTGCAGCGCGATACCGAGCGTCATCGCGTGCTCGGTGTCCTCGGAGCCGTAGACGGCGACGCACGCGACGCCCACTGCGCCGGCCACCTGCTCGCAGTAGCCGCGCAGCTCGTCGAACGTCGCGTAGCGCGTCTGCTCGAGGTCCTGCAAGCCACCGTCGACGAGCACGGAGAGAGCGTCACGCGGAATCGCGAACGTCGCGCGCGCGTCGGCGAGCGCGACGTGCATCG
>JANMWV010000515.1:0-15073 GCA_031394165.1 Actinomycetes bacterium | reverse complement strand
CTTCCGGCCCGCGGGCGCCGACGTTGTGCCTCATGAGGCGCGATGCGGCAGATCCGCGCTGGGCTCCGTCGCTCGCGGCTGCGGGCGGCGTGCTCGTGCTCGGGTGGTTCGCCTTCGTGCGGGGCGTACGCGTGCCGCTCCTCGGCATGGTCGATCTCGGCGTGCACGAGTTCGGGCATCTGCTCTTCAGCTGGGCGCCGGAGCTCATCGGCGTGTTGATGGGCAACGGCACGCAGTCGTTGCTGCCGCTGGTTGTTGCCGTGTGCTTCGGCGTCTTCAAGCGCGACTGGGCCGCGTGCGGTCTCTGCCTCGCGTGGTGCGGGACGACGCTGCAGGATGCGTCGGTCTACATCGCCGACGCGCCGTATCAGGCGCTGCCGCTCCTCAAGGAGAACTCGATCCACGACTGGGCGTACGTGCTCGGAGCGGAGCAGTTCTATGCGCTCGACAAAGCAGGCCTCATCGCCTCGTGCGTGAAGGGCGTCGGACTCGCCTTGCTCGTCGTCGGGCTCGGCTTCTGCGTGGTGCCGGCACTCCTGAAGTGGTACGCGCGCGACGACGACGTCGTGCCGGCGATCGAGTCGCCCGACGGGGGACCATCGACGCCAGCTGAGATGGAGTCTCAGTTGCGGACGGCGGGGTCCGGCCAAAGAATGGGTTGATCGAAGTTTGTGAGGCGGATGTCTTCGGTGGCGCCGCCGAGAAAGGCAGACGTTTTGACTTGAATTCGCGATACCGACTGCGTGCGGCGATCTATCCAAACGGCCGCACGAACCACGGGATCGTTCTCTGCCCAGCCCATGAGCTCGGCCCGTTGCGTCGGCGTAGCGGCGTCCGCTGGCCGCAGGACGGGAGAACGCAGAGTGGCGCGGTAGTCGAAATAGCCCTCGTACTCTCTCGTTCGCCCGTCGTCCCGGACGACGAAATGGTGCGTACGTCCCAGTGCGTCGACGATCACGGCTGGATTCGCTGAATAGCCTGACGCCAGGCCGAAGTTGACAAGACCGCTCAGGGTGGGAGGCGCTCCAACGACGCGGTGCCACACCGATCGTTTGGGGCGGAGGGTTCGTATGTAAGTCGCGTGCCGTACTCGGTATAGCTGGATGGCGTACTTGCCTTCAGAGGTCGTGACGAGGATGCGGTGCATCGCGGGGTCGGTCGCTCCGTACTTCCAGATCGATGCAGCCAACCCCCCTGCAACTCGATACGAGAAACGAAACCGGTGCTTCTCGGCAAGGCGTAACGCCGCGGTCTGCAGGGCGCTTGACGTCGAGTACGGAAGGATCGGCGGGTCCGGCACCGATACGCCGAAGTCGTAGAGGTCGGTCGTCGTCTCGGTCCAGCCCGCGTATCTTCCGTCGACTGCGACCCTGTCGACGAGTCGTCGAATGAGCCCTCTGGAATCGATCCACATGCCCACGGTGATCGTGGGATTGCCCGGCATGGTTCGGATAAGCGCCTGAACACGGGGCCGCTGGTCGACCGGCAGCGCGCTTGGAATGCGCCGAATGTTCAGCTCGACGATGAGGTGCGTCGTCTTGATGCCGAGGACGATCTCTTTGCCGACTGTCTCGACCGAGCCGGCCCGCTTGAGAACGGACGGAATCAGACTCGGATCGCGGGACCAGCCCGCGACCGCCCCGAGGGTCCAGTCAGCAGTGATCCGGAGGAGCGGGTTTGTAAGCCTGCGAGCCATCCAGGTCGTCCTCTCCGGTAAGACGTCCCTGGAGTAGAGGATCGGGAAGTTGTCGTACTCTTGAACGACATATCCGTCGACGTGAGAGACCGTCAGCATCGCTCGGCCGGTCCGAAAGTCGACGACACCCTGGGTGGTTGAAGGAACGAGCCGTGAACTGAACCTGGCGGTCTCTACGACGCGTGCGGTCGCGTAGTCCGTTAGTCGGTTGGCGGCTTCCGTGACTGGATCTGGGCGCGATTCGAGGAGGCCAGTCGGTTGCACGATCCCCAAAATGGTTGCTACGACTCCGAGGAACGCTGCGACTCGGGTCGCCCACCGCCTTACGAGTGACCACCGGCCGCTCGATTGCCTATCGGAAGCGCCGTCTTCCGTCACGGATGCCGCTTCGTGGCCGGTTGGTGCGGGATTCTGATCGGATGTGCATGCTCGATGGGCGTGGGGATGAGCGCGGCACCGAAGTCGGTCAAATCATAGGTGCGCACTGCCCGGTGGCCCCGCCAGATGATCGAGCGATCGAGGATCCGGCGTACGAATCCCTCGCGATCGATCCACACTTCGACAGGAACGTTAGGCGAACCAGTCTGGAGTCGGAAGAAGAACGCCGCAGCGACCGCAGTGATCATGTCGGCGTCTCCACGCTTGATGCGCCGTTCGCGAACGACGCGCTCGACGTTGACGATGCCCTTGACGTGTGTCGTGGTCACGCCGTAAAGAGTCTCGCGGCCGACGCGCTGGACATGCGTCAGGTTCTCGAGCAGCGCGGAGAGATCAGTGGTCCACGCTGCGGCCGGACCAAAGTCGAAAGAGCTGATGAGCCCTGCCGAACCCGGATCGTTTGGGAGCACTTGCTTCGGAGTCTCGATCAGCCACGGAGTCGGGGATGGGAACCGTGAGCGCCAGTACAGCAGCGGCGAGTCGAAGTAGAACGAGATGATCGTGCCGGCCAAGGACGTCACGGTGAGATAGGCCTGGCCGGTCGCGAGGTTGACCACGCCGTGGCCGGTGAAGTCGTCTTTCGATTGTGTCGCCGAGTGCTGAGTGATGGTGACTTGGGCAGTTCCCGAATTTCCGCCATTCCCGATCGCTACAGCAATGGGGTCGCTAGCCGAGTGACTGAAGAACCCAAGAAAGCTCAAGATCGCAACAACTGAGGCGGCGGCCGCGATCGTTGCGGCGAGGACCTTTGCAAGTCGTTGCGTCACCGGGGCGAGCCGCCTGAAGCGTTCTCGTACCTGGCGAGTGAGGTGAGCGGTTCGCTTCACGAGTGGATGAGTGCGGGTGGCCTTCTGCGCCTCCGGTCTAACGAAGCGCGCCTCTCCGGCCCCTCGACCTTGTCTGCCCAGCCGTTCCGATGATAGGGGTCGGCAGAGACCGAGGTACCGGCGTGCCGAGCGTCGGATCCTGCGCGGCTGGCAGGACTAACCGGTGCGCTTGAAGAGCGTCGCGAGATAGGCGAGGACGTCCTCCTCGTCTCGGCCGTGCACGAGCCCCGGCGGCATGGCGCTGCCGCCGTTGTCGATCTGCGCCTTCGCCGCGGCGAGCGAGATCTGCGCGCCGTCGAGCTTCGGGCCGACGCCGCCCTCGGCATCCTTGCCGTGGCAGGCGGCGCATTGCGTGGAGAAGACCGTCTGGCCGCGGTACACGTCGCCGAGCTTGACCGAGCCGGACGTGGGAAGCCCCGGCTTCGCGAGGTGCAGCTTCGCGAGCGTGAACGCGCTCGCCGAAAAGACGACGAAGAGCACCGCGGGCACCACGACGATCCGCACGCGACGGCTGGACATGCGCCGATCGTAACCCGTAGGGTCGGCGTCGATGCGCGTGCTGGCGAGCGTCAACTCGACCTACACGGACTGGATCACGTCCGTGTTCTCCTCGACGATCGCCGGGAAGGCATGGTTCGCGACCGCGGCCGTGATCCTGGCAATCGTCCAGGTGTCGACCGGCGCGCGCATCTTCGGCAAGCTCGAGCGGATCGTGCGGATCCCGCGGCCGCACGTGAACCGCGTGCACCGCTGGTCGGGCCGGCTCGCGATCCTCTGCACGCTGCCGGTCGCGTTCCACTGCATCTTCATCCTCGGCTTCCAGACGGTGACGCCGCGCGTGCTCATCCACTCGATCCTCGGCTCTTTCGTCTACGGCGTCGTGGCGGTGAAGCTCTTCTTCGTCCGCGACCACGCGCATCCGAAGTGGACGCTGCCGCTCGTCGGTGGGGCGCTGTTCACCGTGCTCGTGATGCTCTGGGCGACGTCGGCCGGCTGGTACTTCACGAACGTCCGCTTCGGGTTCTGATTGGGCCGGTGTTCGAGAGACGTCACGGAGTCGTCGCAGGTCTCCTGCTTGCTCATAGGTGTCGACTCGCCCGCTGCCGCCGGCCCGCGCCAACGCGCTCGCCGCGAAGCTCGACATCGGGCTCGACATCGGAATCCGCCACGCCTGCCTGAGCCTCGTGTGCCTCGCGCTGGATGGTGGGAACGCGTCGGAGATAACGGGCCGGCTCTGCCAGATGACCCCGATCCTGTGGGACGAAGGCCTGGCACACCCTGCGCTGGTGTCGGTGCGAGAGGTTTGTGACCTCGGCGTCCCCGATGCGGCCGCGGCGCTGACGCGGCGAACTCGCATCGAGTTGCGCATCGAGTCGATCGCGCGCGACCGGCTCCTGCTGGCGCCGCCGGAGCTGAACTGAGAGCAGTGGTGACGGTCGAGGCGGCGGCACGCGAGGCGGGTAAGCCGATCCCGGAGCCTCGCAACCGGCCGGCGATCTACGCCCGGTAGGTTTTGATCGCATGCCGTTCTGTCGGACGAAAACCGGCTACGGTGGGCGTTGCGCGTAGTCCTGGCGCGGAAGCCGCTTGAGGCTCTTGTGCTTCTCTTTCGACTTGCCTGCTGGCCCTGAGTGCATCGGGCGGACCCTTTCGGGTGCCGCCGAACGCAAGTTTGAAGAGGAGGGACGTATGAAGCGTCTCATGATCCTCGCCACGTTCGTCGTGGCAGCGCTCGGCCTGCTGGCGAGCTTCGCCGGTGCGGCCGGACCCAACACGGTCGGCCCGATCACGTTCGAGCCGTCGCAGGGCTATGTCATCGGCAACATCGACGGTCAGCAGGGCTGGATGAAGACCGGCGCCTACGACGTTGCAGTTGCGAACGTCGCCGCGTTCCCGGACGCCTCCGGCTATGGCTTCGGCACCCTGGCGCTGCGGTTCTCCGACGCCGTCACGAGCGGCAGCTTCGGCGACCAGACCTTCTCGCCCGGCCTTGCGAGCCCGGCCGGCGAGTCCCCGCTCAACACGCACTTCGAGTCGAGCTTCAAGATCGGCACGACGCAGGCCACCACGCAGTCCGGCCTGCACATGTCGGTCAGCCCGGACAACGGCAGCGGCGCGCGGATGAGCTACCTGCGCTTCGAGGACCAGGCCGACGGCGTGCACGTCTTCTTCGCCGACGTCCAGCAGCCCGGCCCTTGCGTGCCGGCGAGCTGTGCGAACTTCGTCGTGACCGACATCGCCACGCTCAGCCGGACGAGCGCCCACACGATCAGGTTCTCGATCGACTTCAAGAGCGGACCGGGCAACGATGTCGTCAAGATCTTCATCGACGGCAAGAAGAAGGTCACCGGCACGACGTGGGAGGACTACTACCGCTACGACCCGGAGGCGGCGGGGAACGGCAATCAGGTTTCGCCCGTCTCGAAGCTGCTCTTCCGCGAGAGCGGCACCGCGACTCCCGCCAACGCCGGCAACGGGTTCCTCGTCGACAACGTGACGCTGACCGCGAGCGCCCGAGACCACAACGACGACAACAACAACGGCGACAACGACGACAGCGACGACAACGACGGCCAGAACGACCACCACGGCCACTAGGACAGCGCCGAGCGGCTAGCGCGCTCTCCGTGTCGCGAGGCCCGGTCAACCGACTGGGCCTCGCGAACGGATGCGAAGAAGAAAGCACGTGTTGTTCGTTTGGACGGTTCATACTTCGACCCCAAACCGCGACTCGCGCGGGTCGGCGGACGAAAGGGAGGGACGATGCCGCTCTACCTATCGAGGTTCAGTTACACGCCGGAGACTTGGGCCAGGCTGATCGCCAAGCCGGAGGACCGCCGAAAGGCCGCTGAGTCGTACATCGAGTCGGTCGGCGGCAAGCTCCATGGGTTCTGGTACGCGTTCGGCGCGCACGACGGCTACAACCTGTGGGAGGCTCCCGACAACGTGTCCATGGCTGCGGTTGCGCTGGCGATTGGTGGCGGCGGTGCGCTCAGCTCGTTCGAAACGACAGTCCTCATGACCGTCGACGAAACGATGGACGCCCTGCGCAAGGCCGAGCAGGTCGGGTACCGAGCGCCCGGCGCGTAGCGGCTCGCGCGGTGGAGCTAGCTCGAGCGAACGCTCTCGGCCCACTCCTGCAAGCGGTCCGAGAACTGCGGCGTGGCCGCGTCGACCTCGACGACGGCGTCAGCCGGGACGTTCGCCCGCCGCGCCGCAGCCACGATCGCTTCCGCGGACGGGGCCTCGTAGAGGCAGTACGTGCGTCGCCGGTCCGCACTCAAGAACGAGAAGAGCCAGCGCACGCCTTCGTCCGCGTTGATCTCCTCGATCAGCTTGACGTCGTCGTTCGTGAGATCGAGCTGATCCGCGAACGTGCGCTCGATCATGTAGAGCGGCATGGCCTGGATCGTAGCGAGTATCTCCGAGCGTTTCGACTCCGCCGCGAGCGTGGCTCAGGCCGAAGCGAGCTGGTGTTGGTGGGCGTACGAGGCGGCTTCGGTGCGATTGGCGCAGCCGGTCTTGCGCAGGATGCTGCGTACGTGGTTGGCGGCGGTGTGCTCGCTGATCGTGAGCGTCTTGCCGATCTCGCGGTTGCTGAGGCCTCGTGCGATGAGGCTGAGGATCTGCACCTCGCGCGGCGACAGGCCGTCTGGGAGACCTGCTCCCGGAGCGGAGGCACCGAGCGCATCGATCCGGCCGAGGAGCGCCGGCATGCCGATGCGGCCGGCCAGTGACTTGGCCTCGCCGAGTAGGGCACCGGCCTGGTCGCGGTCACCACGCCCCCGAGTGAGCAGGAAGCGTCCGTACTCGTAGGCTGTATGCGCGAGCCACGTCGCGGCTCCCATGCGCCGGTTGAGCTCCAGGGCGCGCTCGAAATGCTCTACCGCTCGATCAGGCTCGCCGAGCGTCGCCGCAAGCATCCCCAAGTACCGGTCCGCCGCTCCGTAGCACGAGACCAGGTGGCCGATCATCACGTTCGCGCCGCCGAACGGTTCGAGCTCGGGGTAGACCAGGGCCGCCGTGGCCTCGTCGCCGAGTGCCGCGCACGCGTCCGTCAGGTACGTGAGCGAGGTGAGCCAAAGCGACTTGCGGTAGACGTCGAGCCCGTCGGCGGCGATCTGTGCCAGCTCTCGCCTCGCTTCCGCTTCCATTCCGAGCTCGGCGAGCAGGGCGACGAGCCCCGGCCGCCAGGGTCCGGCACGTGTGCCCTCACCGGCCAGGATCCTGATCACCGGAGCGAGCTCGGCCAGCCGCCCCTGCTCGCGGCGGACACTGAACATCTGGATTCCGTACACCCCCGAAGCGTCCCGTCCCGTGAGCAGGCGGCTCCACTCGTGGGAGCGCAGGGCCAGGACTTCGGCTTCCGCGAGGTGCCCGTCGCATAGCGCGAGCGCCGAGCCGTAGTGCTCTGCCACGTGGAACATGAACGGCTGAGCGGTCTGCTCCGCGGTCTCGCGCAGTGTGGCGACCTCTCGTCTGGCGGATTCGAGATCGCAGAGGGCGACGAAGGTCGGTGTGCGCCAGGCCATCGCCTCGGCGCGGATCTCGGTGTTGCCGAGCTCCTCGCCAAGGTCCCTCGCCTCGGTCACCATGTCGAGGATCTCCTCGAGGGAGCTTGCCCCCAGTGACCAGTAGGAGCGCATCAAGACCGTGGCGAGCCCGACGCGGTCCTCGAGGTGTCGCGCCATGGCGACGGCGTTCGTGCGGACGACCGCTGCGCGCGTGTGGTCGCCCTGGAAGTCCAGCGCGCGTGCGAGGCCGCTCAGTAGTCCGACCCGCAGCTCCGAGTTGTCGTCGCCGAGCGCCGCGACAGCGCTCTCGAGCAGCTCGGCGGCGCCTTGATCTGCCATCCCCGGGCGCCAACATGCCTCCTCGAAGCCGATCGCAGCCCGGGCGAGGAGCTGCGCGTCTCCCAGCTCGCGGGCGATGTCCGCCGCTGCCCTGAACGCTTCCAGCGCATCGACCGCCTTCCCGCTGCGGTGGCTGGCGTACCCGAGCTCGAGAAAGACGTCCGCCCGGCTCGGCAGGCCGTCGAGCCCCAGCTCGAGCGCGGTTCGCAGACGCGTTGCCGCCTCGTCGAAGGCGAGCGCTGCAGACGCCGCCCGCGCTGCGAGCACGTTGTACTCGGCGCCGCGCGCGGCCCCGCCGAGCAGCGCCGCGGCGGCGAAGTGGTGTGCAAGGTCGGCGAGAGCCCGGCCCGAGGGCCCCGCCGGGCCTTCGAGCGCATCGCCGACGCGAAGATGGAGCTCGGCCCGGCGAATCGCGGACAGTCGGTCGTACAGCGCCCGCCGCACGAGCTCGTGGGTGAAGCGGAACGCGCGCCCGGGCGAGTGCAGCTCCTCGAGCATCCCGCTGCGGACGGCCTCGTCGAGGGCGGCGAGGAGCTCGGGCTCCTGGAGTCCGGCTGCGCCGCGGACGATGTCGAGCTCGAACTCCGATCCGGCCGTCGCCGCGAGCTCGAGGAGGTCCGTCGTCACGGGCGACAGGCGGGAGAGCCGCTGGCTGACGACCTCGCGGACGCTCTCCGGGCTCCCGATCTCTGCGGGCGGCCGCGCGAGCCGGATCGTTCCGCCGACGAGCTCGACGGCTCCGGTCTCGACAAAGGTGCGCCAGAGCTCGCAGACGAGAAACGGGTTGCCCTTCGTGAGGTCGTGGATCGCCTCGGCGAGCTCGCGCAGCTCGGGGCCGAGATCGCCTCCTGCAGGGGTGCGGACGAACTCGGCAACCTCATCGCCGGACAAGCCGGCGAGCCGCAGCCGGACGACGTCGTCGGAGCGCCGCAGGTCGGCGAGTGTGTCCGAGAGCGCCTCCGGCACGTCGGCCTCGGTGTCGCGGAACGTGGCGAGCACGAGCACGCGCGCGTGACCCGCCGCCCGCGTCAGGTGCCGTAGGAGAAGGAGCGTCGGCGTGTCGGCCCAGTGCCCGTCCTCGAGCACGAGCAGCGCGGGCCGACGGCGGGTGACGCCGGTGAGGAGGTCGGTCACGGCCGTGTGCAGCCGGTGACGCTCGGTATCCGGATCGGCGTCGACCGGAGGCGGGAGATCGCCGATCCGGACGGGCAGATCGGGGAGGAGGCGTGTGAGCTCGCCACCCCCGGTGCCGAGCGCCGCCCGCAGCTCGGCCGGATCGGCGCTTCGCGCCAGGTGGTCGAGCGCCTCGACGAACGGCCCGTAGGGCGTGTGCACGACGGCGTCGCACGCGCCGTAGAGGACGAGTGCGCCGTCTCTCGCCGCCTCGGCGGCGAACTCCCGGACGAGGCGGCTCTTGCCCGAGCCCGCCTCGCCGCTCAGCAGGACGACCCGGCGGCCCTCGCCCTCCGCCCTCGGCATGAGCGTGCGGAGCGTCTCCAGCTCGGCCGTGCGCCCGACGAACGGAAACGCCGAGGTGAGGCGAAGCGAGCCGGGCAGGTCGGGCGTCCGTGACCCCACGAGACGACGATAGTCAGATCTGATCATTCCTGCTCGCACGAGACGCGAAGGCGGCGCAGCGAAAGAGAGTCAGCTCGCGTCATGGCAAACGTACGGGGCCTTCCTAGGCTTGAGGCTCGAGCGCATGAGCAATTCCAGTCGAGGAGGATCGAGCGTGAGTACCGTCAGCACACCAGCAAGCGCCGCGCGCCAGGAGCTCACCGGCTTCGGGGGACGGTTGATCGGGCCCGAAGACGTCGAGTACGACGAGGCGCGCAAGGTCTACAACGCGATGATCGACAAGCGGCCGGCGCTGGTCGCGCAATGCACGAATCCGGACGACGTGGCCAGGACGGTCGCGTTCGCCCGCGACCACGACCTGCTCCTGGCCATCCGCGGCGGCGGTCACAACGGCGGCGGCCTCGGGACCTGCGACGACGGCGTCGTCATCGACCTGTCGCTGCTGAAGGAGATCGATGTCGATCCGAAGGCCCGCACCGTTCGCGTCGGCGGCGGCTGCACCTGGGGCGAAGTCGATCTGGCGACGAACGAGCATGGGCTCGCAACGCCGAGCGGGATCATCTCGACGACGGGCGTCGGCGGCCTCACCCTCGGCGGCGGCATCGGCCACCTGACCCGCAAGTTCGGTCTCACGATCGACAACCTGCTCGAGGCGGACCTCGTGCTGGCAAACGGCGAGCGCGTGCGTGCGAGCGCCGAGGAGCACCCGGATCTCTACTGGGCGATCAGGGGCGGCGGCGGCAACTTCGGCGTCGTCACGTCCTTCCTCTTCCGGCTGCACGAGGTGGGCACCGTCTTCGGCGGGCCGACGTTCTGGCCGGTCGAGCAGGGTGCCGAGGTCCTCTCCGCCTACCGCGAGTTCCTCCCTTCGGCGCCGCGCGAGCTGAACGGCTTCTTCGCCTTCCACACGGTGCCGCCGGGACCGCCGTTCCCCGAGGCGATCCACCTCCGCGAGGTGTGCGGTGTCGTCTGGTGCTACGTCGGTTCGGAAGAGAAGGCCGCGCGGGCGATGGCTCCGTTCCTCGAGTCCGTGCCCGAGCCGCTGATGCACGGCGTCGCGCCGATGCCGCACTCGGCGCTTCAGGGCGCCTTCGACGGCCTCTACCCACCCGGCGACCAGTGGTACTGGCGCGCCGACTTCGTCGAGGAGATCCCCGACGAGGCCGTTCAGATCCACGCGAAGTTCGGCGCCGCGATGCCGACGATGAAGTCGACGATGCACATGTACCCGATCGACGGCGCCGCGCACGACTTCGCGTCGTCCGACACGGCGTGGGCGTATCGCGACGCGAAGTGGGGCTCGGTCTTCGCAGGCGTCGATCCCGATCCGGGGAACGTGGATGCAATTCGGCGGTGGAGCATCGACTACATGGAGGCGTTGCATCCGTACTCCGCCGGCGGCGCGTACGTGAACATGATGATGGACGAGGGCCAGGAGCGGGTACGCGCGAGCTACCGCGGCAACTACGACCGCCTGGCTCGCATCAAGGCAACGTACGACCCGGACAACCTGTTCCGCGTCAATCAGAACATCCAGCCCAAGGCGGCGTAGAGCGCGGGCCGAATCGAGGAGGGCGTCCCGCGGGCGCCCTCCTCTCTCACCATCTGGTCGCGTATCTCATTGCTCCGGAAGCAGCGTCTTCAGGACGCGCGCCTTTCCTTGCCGTGCCGCCTCCTGCTCGAGTTGCCGGCGCGTAAGGAGGCCTAGGGCCAGTGCTTCCTTCGTCGCCATCGCTGCCTGTTCGGGTTGGAGGTCGGCCACGAGATCTACGAGTGTTCGCGCCGGTGCGGTGACCGGCATGCCATCCCGCCAGACGGTGCTCACGCCCCCGGAAGCGTCAACTTCGCGGGGGCTTTTTATTAAGATTTGCAGGAGAATTCTACTCGGGGCGTCGGACAGCATTAGGATTGAAAGACCATGGCTGACGACGAGGAGCCCAAGGGAATTCCGCTGAACGTAGTGCTGCCTGAAGCGATGGCGGGTGGCGTCTGGTCGAACTTCGCCGGGGTCAGCCACAGCGAGCACGAGTTCACCATCGACTTTATGCGGCTTGACTACTCGCAAGTCGATGCCGATACAGGGATCCGGGGGATAGTTGTCGCGCGGGTAGGGGTATCACCCCTGTTCGTTAGGCAGCTGATCGCCGCCCTGGAGGAGAACTGGTCGAAGTACGCGAAGAAAGCGATGCCGAAGGAGGTCTACGGTGACGACACCGATGATCACGAGGGTTGATCTGCCCGGAGGACAGTCCCTCCAGCCTTCCGAGACAACGACCCTCACGATCCCCCTCTCCGCACAGACGATCGGAGAGGCGATCAGTGAAGTTGTTGCACGAGCCGACCGAGCCGACCGCGAATACGCCCTCGACCTGGTCACGATGCTCCAGGTGAGGGCGCGCATGAACGAGGACACGGGAGAGCGCATCTCGCTTGACGAGTTCGCGAGTCGGGAAGGGTTCGACCCGGCTCAACTCCGCTCTGAGTGAGCGTCGAAGTCACCCTCTGGCCGCAGGTGTCAGAGGATTTCCGGGCGCTGCCGTCCGACGCTCTGAGGTGGATGGCGATGAAGCACCTCGTCCGCCTTGAAAAGGAGCCGCGCTTCGGCACGAAACTCCTCGACCATCCTGTTTGGGGCGATCTTTCCGACTGCCGGAAGATCTTTCTGGACGAGAGCCACGACGCCGATCCGCGCTGGCGGATCATCTACAGGCTGCTCCCGAACGAGCAGAAGCCGACGTTCGCGGAAGTCCTCATCATCGGCCCCCGCGTGGACGACGCGGTGTACGTGGCCGTCATGGATCGACTACAGCGTCCACTCGGGCCGCAGCATCCCGAGTCCTAACCGTTTCGCCAATCCCTCCTAGTAGTAGAGCCCCGACGGTTTCACAGCGGCAGCTCGGAGACGATCGTTTCCGGCCAGTAGCGATACAGCGTCCGCGCCTGCTCGAGGATGACGTCCGCGACCTGATCCAGCTTCCGCGACGGGCCCCGTCCGCCCGCGATCGGCGCCTCGAACTTGTACCGACGAAGCAGGTGCTTGATCTTCAAGCGGATCGCCGCCTCGGTCGACTCGTGGCTCGCCCAGTCGACCGACAAGTCTTCTCGTACTCCGCGAACGAGCGCCTGGGCGATCTCCGCTAGCCGCGGGTCCGCTGTCCAGTCGTCGGATCCGCCAGAGAGGGCGTCGTAGAACGCGACCTCCTCGGGCGAGAGCCCGAGCGCCTCGTGGCGCTTGCGCGCCTCGCGCATCTTGCGCGCAAGCTCGACGAGCCGCTCGATCACCTCCGCGCTGGTGATCTGCCGCGCCTCGTAGCGCCGCAGCACATCGGCCAGCTCGTCGCTGAACAGCTTCGCTTGCATCGCGTTCGAGCGGCCGCGCACGCGAATCTCGTCGCTGAGGATCTTCTTGAGGATCTGCACGCCGAGCACCGGCTGGTTGATCTCCGTGGTGATCTTGTCGAGGAACTCGTCGCTGAGGATCGAGAGCTCGGGACGCGCCTCGCCCGCGAGCTCGAACATGTCGAGCACTTCGCCCGCCGAGAGACCTTCCGACACGAACTGCTTGACGGCTTGCTCGGCTTCGGGTGAGACCTGCCCCGTCGGCGGTGCGATCTTCACCACCGCGCCGGCGACCTTGCGGAAGAACTCCTCGTCGCCGGCGATCTCGATCGCCGCCGCGTTCGCTCGCAGCAGCTTGTAGAGGCGCGCGAACAGGCCGTACTCGCCGAGGAAGGTCCGTTTCGCGTCCTCGTCGTCGATCACACGCGTGACCGCCTGCGCAAACTGGTTCGCACGATCGCCGGCCGACAGCTCGTGGCGGCGGCGGAACTCGATTCCGTGAAGGAGCTCAGCGAGGACCTCGTGCTTCTCTCGCAACCGCGCGACCGCGATAGCGATGGGGATCGCGACGTCGTTCACGTCCTTGGCGCTGTACGCGACGAGAGATGCCTTGAGGTCATCGCCGATCCCGATGTAGTCGACGACCAGGCCGCCGGGCTTGTCTCCGAAGACACGGTTCACCCGCGCTATCGCCTGAAGCAGACCGTGATCGCGCATCGGCTTGTCGATGTAGATCGTGTAGAGCGACGGCACGTCGAATCCTGTCAGCCACATGTCTCGCACCACGACGAGCCTCAGCGGATGCTCTGCGTCCTTGAAGTCCGTCTCGATTTGCTTGCGCTCGGCCGAGGAGCGTCGCCACTTCGAGATCGCCGGATCGTCGGTTGCCGAGGCGCTGATCACACATGTCACCGCCTCGTCGCCGAGCTCGACCTTCAACAGCTCGGTCAGCTCGGCCGCGATTCGCTGGCTCATCGCCACCACGAGCGCCTTGCCCCCGCTCTGGGCGGCACCGGCCCGGTGATGAGCGGCCACATCACTGGCGAGCCGCTCGAGTCGTTCCCGCGTGCCGACGACTCGCTCGAGCCGTGTCCAGGCGGTGACGAGCTTCGCTGCGGCCTCGTCCTCCTCGCCGCTGAGCTTCTCCTCGACCTCCGCGAGCAGCCCCTCGTCTCCGACCTCCAGGGGAATCCGGCGCGACTCGTAGTAGATCGGCACGGTCGTGCCGTCGTCGACGGCTCGCTCCATCCGGTAGACGGAGATGTAGTCGCCGAAGACGACCTGGGTCGAGCGGTCGGCCTTCTCGATCGGCGTGCCGGTGAATCCGATTCGCGTCGCGCGTGGTAGCGCGACCGTTACGTTAGCGGCGAGGCTGTTGTACTGCGTGCGGTGCGCTTCGTCGGCCATCACGATCACGTTGCGTCGTTGCGAGAGCACCGGCATCGGTCCCTCCGACTGAAACTTCTGGATCGTGGTGAACACGATCCCGCCCGCGGGACGGTCCAAGCGTGCGCGTAGGTCGGCGATCGACTCGGCCTGCTCGACCGCCGGCGCGAGCGCCCGCTGCCGCGCGAACGTCTCGTGCAACTGCGTGTCGAGATCGGTGCGGTCGGTGATCGCGACAACGGTCGGGTTCTCGAAGCGTGCGTCGGTGCGAAGCTTGCCGACGTAGAACACCATCGTGTAACTCTTGCCCGACCCCTGCGTGTGCCAGACGACACCGGCTCGACCGTCGGACGCCATCGCCTCGGCCGTCGCTTCGACTGCACGGTTCACTGCGTCGACCTGGTGGTACTTCGCGGCGACTTTCACGACCTTCGCGCCCGACTCCTCGAACAGCACGAAGCTGCGGATCAGATCGAGGAACCGCTCCGGCGCGAACACCCCATGGATCAGCACGTCGAGTGCGGAGCGGCCCGCCGACTCCGCCGGCTCCATCGTCTTCCATTCGGCGAAGTGCTCGGGCGGCGTCGAGATCGTCCCCAGCCGCGCATCGATGAGATCCGAGACGCCGATCAGCTCGACGAACCGATACAGCTTCGGAATCGTCTCGACGTAGTGCGCGACCTGGTTGGCCGCACCCACGGGCGTCGCCGCCGGGTTCCCCGGATCCTTTACCTCCAGGTGGCCGAGGGGGAGCCCGTTCACGAACAAGAGGACGTCCGGCCGCCGGTTCTTCTGGCCGATGACAACGCGAAACTGGTTCACCGCGAGGAAGTCGTTCCGCTGTGGATGCTCCCAGTCGATGAGTTTCACCCGGACGGCCCGCTCCTCCCCTGCTTCCAATGTCGTGATCGGCACGCCCTCGACGAGCAGCTCGTGGAAGGCGAGATGGTCGCGCA
>JANMWV010000049.1:0-3749 GCA_031394165.1 Actinomycetes bacterium | reverse complement strand
GCGCATCGTCGGCGGCTGCTGCGGCTCGACACCCGAGCACGTCGCTGCAATCGCCCGCGCGCTCGCACCCGTATCCTGACCGCCGTGCATCGTCTCTATCAACGCGAGGGAGCCGGCCGGCCGCCGCGCGTCCGCTGGGCGCTCGAAGAGGCCGGCGCGGCGTACGAGTACGTCGTGATGACGAAGGAGAACGGACTGCTCGCGGAGCACGGCGCACGACACCCGCTCGGTCGCGTGCCGGTGCTCGAGAGTGACGACGGCTCGCTCTTCGAATCCGCGGCGATCTGCCTGCAGATCGCCGACCGGTATCCGGAGGCGGGCTTGATCCCGGCCCTCGGAACATTCGCGCGAGGGCAGGTGTACCAGTGGTCGTTCTTCGCGATGACCGAGGTCGAGGCGTCGATGCTCCGGTACTACCTCACGCGCCTGGGTGACGACGCCGACGCGAACGCGAAGGCGGAGGCACGGCGCGACAAGTCGATGGCGGCGCTCGCCGACGCGCTCGACGGCCGCGAATATCTCGTCGGCGACAGCTTCACGATCGCGGACGTGATCGCCGGCGGCGTGCTCGACAGCGCGCGCACCTACGACCTGCTGCCCGAGAATCCGGTGCTCCTCGCGTACCTCGCGCGGCTCGACGCCCGCGCAGCGAAGCAGCGGGCGTACGCAGCGGCATGAGCCTCGTCGTCCAGAAGTACGGCGGCACGTCGGTTGCCGATCCCGAGCGGATCAAGCGCGTCGCGCGTCGCGTCGTCGCGACGGCGGCAGCCGGCAACGGCGTCTGCGTCGTCGTCTCTGCGATGGGAGCGATGACCGACAGCCTGCTCGCGCTCGCGCAGGAGGTGTCGCCGAACCCGCACCTGCGCGAGCAGGACATGCTGCTCACCGCGGGCGAGCGGATCTCGAGCGCGCTACTGTCGATGGCGATCATCGAGCTCGGTCACGACGCGGTGTCGCTCACCGGCTCACAGGCGGGGATCGTCACCGACACGCGCCACGGCAAGGCGCGCATCGTCGAGCTGCGGATGCAGCGCGTGCTCGAGGCGCTCGAGCACGGGCGCATCGTCGTCGTCGCGGGCTTTCAGGGCGTCTCGTCGACTGCCGACATCACGACGCTCGGCCGCGGCGGCTCCGATACCACCGCAGTCGCCATCGCAGCGGGACTGCACGCGGACGTCTGCGAGATCTACACCGACGTCGACGGCGTGTTCACCGCCGACCCGCGCATCGTGCCCTCGGCGCGCAAGCTCGCCACCGTCACGTACGAGGAGATGCTCGATCTCGCGGCGTCGGGCGCGAAGGTGCTCGCACTTCGCTCGGTCGAGTACGCTCGAACACACGACGTCGCGATTCACGTGCGTTCGTCGTTCCACGACGGCGACGGCACCAGGATCGTGAAGGAGGAGGACGTGTTGGAGCAGGCGATCGTCTCGGGCATCGCGAGCGACAGGAGTGAGGCGAAAGTGACGATCCTCGGCGTGCCCGACAAGCCGGGAATCGCAGGGCGGGTCTTCCGGCCGCTCGCCGACGCCGGCATCCACATCGACATGATCGTCCAGAACGTCTCGGCGAAAGGTCACACCGACATCTCGTTCACGATGCCGCAGGCGGACCTGCAGACGGCGGAGCCCGTGCTCGACGTGATCGCGAAGCAGGTCGACGCCCAGGGGCACACCTGCGACGCGGACATCGGCAAGGTGTCCCTCGTCGGTGCGGGGATGCGGAGCAACCCCGGCGTGGCGGCCGACATGTTCGAGGCGCTTGCGGACGCCGGGATCAACATCGAGATCATCTCGACCTCGTCGATCCGCATCTCCTGCGTCGTGCGGGGCGAGGATCTCGACCGCGCCGTGCAAGTGCTGCACGAGCGGTTCCAGCTCTCCGCCGGCTAACGCGCGATCGTCTCGATCGCACGCGCGAAACGACGCGCGGCGACCGGCGCGAGCTGCCCGGCCGGCAGCTCGACGACGAACGCGTTGCCGTGCAGGAACGTGTGGTTCTCCCACGTGACGATGCTGCCGGGCTCGCTGGTGAGCACTGCGGTTCGCAGGCCGACGAGCGTCGCGAACCGCGTCTCGAGGGCGACGTTGCCGCCGGAGACGTCGACGACGTCGAGGTGCTGGTGGAACCAGATCGAGATCGCGGGCCGGAGGCGCCGCAGGAGTGCGAGCGCGATCCGGCTCTCCGGCTCCGAGAGCGAATGCGCGCCCGAGTCGTACACGCCGATGAGCGGGCGCCAGCGCCAGGGGAAGTTGCGGTTGAGGTCAACGCCGCGCGCGTTGCCGCGTGTGCCGGCCGCCTGGCCGTCGGGGTTCACGGTCGGCACGATCCAGAGGTCGACACCGGCCGGCGGCGCAAGTCGCGCGAGCACCGTCGTGACCGCGGTGCCTGCAGCCTCGTTGCCGTGCACGCAGCCGACGACGAGCACCCTGCGCGTACTCGAGCGGTCGCCGAGCTCGTACGCGACGATCGGCCGCCCACGGAGCGACTGACCGAGCACGTGACGGTGCACGGTGGCGTGTGCAGCGCTGCCGGCGAAGAGCGTGGCCGCGGCGGCGGCGGCGAGGACGACACTTCGCATCAACGCGGACACCGCCGAAGGGTGCCTGAACGCGTGTGGCCCCGGCCGGAGAGGGCCGGGGCCACGTGCAGAGCGCGCGTCTGGACAGCTGGGGCCTAGTGCTCGCCCACCTGCTGCGTGTCCGCATTCGCGTTCGTGTCGGCATAACCGCCGGGACCGTCACTCGGCCCGGTCTCCGACGCGGTCTCGCCCGTCGAATCCGACGCCGAGCCGGCGACATCCGGCGTGCTCTGGTCGCCCTGCTGGACGTTGTCGCCGTCCGTGGACGGATCTGCGACCTCGCCGGCGGAGTTGTCCGCGGTGTCGGCCGTGTCGCCGGGGCCACTCGTGTCGGCCGGAGCGGCGGGAGCCGCAGGAGCCACAGGAGCCGCCGGGACGGGCGGGCCCGCCTTGTGGCTCTTCGATGCGGCCGAGGCGAGCGCGGAGCCGCCGACGGCGAGGGCAGCGATGGCCGCGAGCGTCACTCCGAGTCTGGTGATGCGCTTGCGCATGATGAACCTCCTGTTTGGGGATGAGACAGTCGTGCGATCCCCAAGCTACGAAAGTCAGGTGAAATCGAGGTGACGCGTAGCCGGTCGATCAGAACTCGTTCATCTCGAGTTCACCTACGCACAGGCAGGCTCGATCGATGCGCGTTCTAGTCGTCGAGGACGACACGAAGCTGGGACCGCTGTTGTGCCGGGGCCTGAGTGAACGCGGCAGCCCGGCCGATCTCGCGGCGACCGGCGAAGATGCGCTGTGGATGGCGCAGGCGCACCGCTACGACGCCATCGTCCTCGACCTGATGCTGCCCGGCCTCGACGGCTTCCAGACGTGCGCACAGTTACGTGAGTTCGGCGTGTGGACGCCCGTGCTGATGCTGACCGCGCGCGACGCCGTCGAGGACCGCATCCACGGGCTCGATGCGGGCGCAGACGACTACCTGACGAAACCGTTCTCGGTCGCGGAGCTCCGCGCGCGGCTGCGTGCGATCGCCCGCCGCGGCCCGTCGGAACGTCCGCCCGTGCACGCGCTCGGCGACCTACGACTCGACCCCGCAACGCGCGAGGAGTCGCGCGGCGACACCGAGATCTCGCTCGCGGCGAAGGAGTTCGCGCTGCTCGAGCTCTTCATGCGACGGCCGGGCGAGGTGCTCTCGCGTTTCGAGTTGCTCGAGGGCGCGTGGGAC
>JANMWV010000040.1:0-6851 GCA_031394165.1 Actinomycetes bacterium | reverse complement strand
CATTCCGCTCGTGCACGGCTCGATCTACCGCTTCGAGGGACAGGCGACGGTGTTCACGCCGCACGACGGTCCGTGCTACCGCTGCCTCTTCCCCCAGCCGCCGCCGCCCGAGCTCGCCCCGAGCTGCGCCGAGGGCGGCGTGCTCGGCGTGCTGCCCGGCATCATCGGCTCGCTGCAGGCGAGCGAGGCGCTGAAGCTCGCGCTCGGCATCGGCGAGACACTCGCCGGCCGACTGCTGCTCTTCGATGCGCTGTCCACCGAGTTCAGCGAGGTGACGCTCCGGCGCGACCCGAACTGCCCGGTGTGCGGCGACCATCCGACGATCACGGAGTACATCGACTACGTCGAGTTCTGTCAGGGCAGTAAAGCCAGCACCGGGCCGGCGCACGCATGACGAGCACGGTCCGGATTCCACCCACGCTGCGAGGCGAGACCGGCGGCGAGCGCCAGGTGACAGCCACGGGCGGCACGGTGCGCGAACTGCTCGCCGACCTGAGGGCGCGCTTCCCTGGACTGCGCACGCAGCTCGTCGAGGACGACGAGATCGCACCCTTCGTGAACGTCTACGTCGCGGGCGAGGACGTGCGCACGCTCGACGGCATGGAGACACCGGTGCAGGACGGCGCCACCGTGATCCTGCTTCCTGCAATGGCCGGCGGCGCTCCCGAGCCGCCGCAGCAGGTGCAGCACAACCTCGTCACCGGCGAGTCGTTGCTCGATCTCGTCGGCTCGACGCCGCTGATCGAGCTCCCGCGACTCTCGCCGAAGCCGAGCGTTCGCATCTACGCGAAGCTCGAAGGCGAGAACCCGACCGGCTCGATCAAGGACCGCGTCGCGAAAGCGATGATCGACGCGGCAGAGGCGTCGGGAGAGCTCGAGCCCGGCCGCGAGCTGCTCGAGCCGACGAGCGGCAACACCGGCATCTCGCTCGCGCTGATCGCGAAGCTGAAGGGCTACAAGCTCACGTGCGTCATGCCCGACAACGCGACGGCGGAACGGCGGCGCCTGCTGCGGCTCTACGGCGCGACGATCGTCGACTCGCCCGGCGACCAGGGCTCGAACGGCGCCGTACGCCTGGCGCTCGAAATCGCCGAGCGCGACCCGCGCTACTTCATGCCGTTCCAGTACGCGAACCCCGCGAACCCGCGCGCCCACTACGAGGGCACGGGCGCCGAGATCGCCGAGGCGCTCGACCGCGTCGACGTGCTCGTCGCGGGGCTCGGCACCGGCGGCACGCTGATGGGCACGGGCGAGCGGCTGCGCGAGAGCTTCCCCGACGTGGTCGTCGCGGCGGCGGAGCCGCTGCCGGGCGATCCCGTGATGGGCCTGCGCTCCCTCGACGACGGCTACGTGCCGCCGATCCTCGACGTCTCGAAGCTCGACCGGAAGGTGCTCGTCTCGAACGAGGAGTCGGTCGCCGCCGTGCGCGCGCTGCTCGACAAGGAAGGCGTCTTCGCCGGCATCTCGTCGGGCGCCGTCGTGCACGTCGCGCGGAAGCTGGCCGATGAACTGGACGAAGGAGTCGTCGTCTGCGTGCTCGCAGACGCCGGCTGGAAGTACCTCTCCGCCGACTTCTGGGACGCCGACGACGTCGCAGAGTCGATGGAACGCACGCTCTGGTGGTGATCGTCCCGCCGGAGGTTCGCGAGGCGATCACCGCACACGCGCGCGAGGAGGCGCCGAACGAATCGTGTGGGCTCGCGCTGCTCGACGGAGATCGAGTCGTCGAGTACGTGCGCGGCACCAACGCGTCCGCGTCGCCGTATCGCTTCGAGTTGTTCATCGATCCCGTGCGCTGGGCCGACATCGGCGACAGTGGACTCGCCGAAGCGGTCGTGCACTCGCACCTCTCATCCCCACCGCGCCCTTCGCGCACCGACGTCGAGAACATCGGGCTGTGGGAGGGAAAGCCCTATCTCATCTACTCGTTGCGAGAGGACGACCTCGCCGCCTGGACGATCCGGGACGGCGAGATCGCACCGCTGGCATTGACCGAGTAGGGGCTCGCGTAGCGGTTACGCCGTGACCTTGAACGTGCCCTTCATGAAGCTCGCGTGCGGGTCGCAGACGTACGTGTACGTGCCCTTCTTCAGCGTCACCTTCCACGTCGTCGTGCCCTTGGCGGACACCGAGGTGCTCTTGTTGACCCCCAGGCCCGTGAGGTGGAAATTGTGGTCCGACGCCTTGTCCAGCACGGTGATCGTGTACGTGCCGGCCTTCAGCTTCGTCACCTTCGTACCGGCCTGCTTCAACGAGATGCTGAGCGGATCGGCGACGGAGGCGACGAGCTTCCCGCCGACGGCGGTGGCGCCGGCACTCGACGCGAGCAGGCCGGTCGCGAGCGCAGCGACTCCTGCGGCCGCAAGCATGTGTGTGCGGTTCATGGTGCTCCCTTGCTTCGAAAGAGAATGAGACGTTGCAAATGAGTCTAGCCCCGCCCCTCGAGCCCGCGACCGGCCTTGCCAACGTTTTACAGGTGCTATTGAAGGTCGTCGTCGCCGAAGGGATCGTCGTCCGGGCGGCGCGCCGTCGGCCGCTCGTTGAAGGTGACGCCGATCTTCTCGATGCGATTCCCGTCAACCTCGAGCACGTCGAAGCGAACGCCGTTCCAGGAGACGTCGTCGCCGGGCTCGGGAGCGCGCCCCAACTGCCCGAAGACGTAGCCGCCGACCGTGTGGAAGTCCTCGTCAGGCAGCTCGGTCCCGAAGCGGTCGTTGAACTCGTCGATCGGAAAACCCCCGGCGATGCGGTAGGTGTCCTCGTCGATCTGCTCGATCTGCACCTCGGCGACGTCGAACTCGTCCTCGATCTCGCCGACGATCTCCTCGATCAGGTCCTCGAGCGTGAGGATGCCGGCCATCGCGCCGTACTCGTCGACGACGATCGCGAAATGCGTGCTCGTGCGCCGGAACTCGTGCAGCAGCGATGCAAGATCTTTCGTCTCCGGGACGATGTGCGCGGGTCGCAACAGCTCCTCGAGATGCACGTCGGCGAGGCGGCCCTTCTCGTACATCGCGGAGAAGAGGTCTCGTACGTGCATGATCCCGACGACGTCGTCGAACGTGTCGCGGTACACCGGGTAGCGCGTGTACGGCGAGTCGATCACGGCTGCGAGCGCTTCCTCGGGCGGCAACGAGATCGACAGCGCGACGACCTCGGGCCGCGGCACCATCACGTCGGCGGCGTCCTTGTCCGCGAAGTCGAAGACCTTCTCGATCATGCCGCGCTCTTCCTGCTCGATCTCGCCCTGCTCGGTCGAGCGCGTGAGCAGCATGCGCAGCTCGGCTTCCGACATCGCGTCGACCTCGGCGCCGGGCGGCTCGAGTCCGAACGTCTTCAACACGAACTCCGTGGAGCGCATCAGCACCCAGACGAGCGGTGCGAACGTCGTGAAGAACGCGCGCACGGGCGCAGCGACGGCGAGTGCGGTGCCCTCGGAGTGGCCGAGCGCGATCCCCTTCGGCACGAGCTCCCCGATCACGACGTGCACGAACGTGAGGAGCAGGTACGCGAACGCGATCGCCAGGAATGTCGCCATCCACGGGTCGAACGCCCTGGCGAGGGCGGTCTCGCCGAGGGCACCGATCGCGAGCGAGGTGAGCGTGACGCCGAGCTGCATCGCTGCGATGAAGCGCGGCGGATCGCTCGTGATCCGCAGCACGTCGCGCGCGCGACGGTTCCCCTGGTGGTGCAGCTCGATGATCCGCGTGCGCCGGGCCGTCACGAGGCCGTACTCGGCCGCGACGAAGAAGGCGTTCAGCAGGATCAGGGCCGAAACGCCGACGAGCTCGTAGAGGAGTCTCACGCCCCCACTCCGGGGGCGCCGGTACTAGGCGGGATGTCGTCCACCAGCTAGGCCGCAGTATAGGTGACGGTCCGGTCGTCTTCGGCGCGCCCCGCCCGGCCGAGAACGACGAGCCGCTCGAGGTGCGAGAGCGTCTCGGCGACGGCAAAACGCCGCTGGATCGGCGGCAACTCGCGGCCGAACAGCGCGTGCGAGATCTCGTAGCCGCTCCGCGGCTCGGCGTCGAGTGCGGCCTCCGCCTTCGCGAGGCGATCGTCATGGTGCGCGACGATCTCGCGGGCCCGCGCGGCTGGTGCCTCGACCGTGGCACCGTGCCCGCCGTACGACACGCGCGGGGCGAGCTCGGCGATGCGGTGCAGCGTGTCGACGTAATCGCCGAGCGGGTCGGGCCGGCTTTCCGGGTAGAGCCCGACGGCGGGAGTGATCGGCGTCAGGATCGAGTCGCCTGCGATCAGCACGCCGTCGCGGTAGAGCCCGAGATGGCCGTCCGCGTGCCCCGGCGTCGCGAGGATGCGCCAGCCGTCGATCTCGTCTCCGGCGTCGACGAGTGCGGGCTCGCGGACGAACTGGACGAAGTCCGCGAACACGTGACCCGACGCGATCAGCTCCTCGGTGAGCTCCGGCGGAACGCCGTTGCGAAGGAACCAGGTCGCGATGTGCTCGGGCCAGCCGTCGGTGCCCCAGACCTGCGCGCACTGCGCGTAGTCGACCCTGCCCTGCGTAACGGGCGCCCCCGTCGCGTGTGCGGCCGCCTCGGCGCCGCCGACATGGTCGGGGTGGAAGTGGGTGATGAAGATCCGCACGACGGGACCGTCGACCTGCGCGAGGATCTCCTCCCACGGCGTCTCCATCAGGCCGAGTCCCGTGTCGACGAGCGTCCAGCCGTCGACGCCGCGGAGGAAGTAGCAGTGCACGTGCTTCGGCCCGCTCGGCAGCGGCAGGGTCAGCCGGAGGATTCCAGGCTCGACCTCGGTTGGTGTGGCGAACGTATGTTCGATAGCCTGCGCCAAGGGAATGAAGACCGAGTATCGCGCTCAATCCCTACGTCGGCTGCGTGCACCAGTGCACGTTCTGTGATGCGCGAGCGTTCGAGCAGTCTGAGGCCCGGCGCTACTGCCTTCCGACTCTTAGTCATAGAATCGGCGGACCGTGAGCACGACCGAGATCACCTGCCTGATCGTCGACGACCACGAGGTCGTCCGCGAAGGGCTGCGGCTGTCCCTTTCGCGCGCACCGCACATCCGCGTGATCGGCGAGGCCGGCGACGGGGAAAGCGCAATCGCGCTCGCCGAGCGGCGCCGCCCGAACGTCGTGATCATGGACGTGCGGATGCCCGGCATGGACGGGCTCGAGGCGACGAAGATCCTCACCGAGAAGGTGCCGGAGTGCGCCGTGCTCATCTTCACGGCGTACAGCGAGCGCAGCCTGCTCAGCCGCGGCCTCGAGTCGGGCGCGAAGGGCTACATCCTCAAGGAAGCTCCACACGCGACGCTGCTACGCGCGATCGAGAAGGTCGCGGGCGGCGAGGGGTACGTCGATCCCGCGTTGATGCCGGCGTTCCTCACCGGCAAGGACAAGGACGACATGCTCACCGGGCGGGAACGCGAGATCCTGCAGCTCCTCGCGGACGGTATGTCGAACGCCGACGTCGCCGCCAAGCTCTTCATCAGCCAGGAGACGGTGAAGAGCCACGTACGGCACATCCTCGCCAAGCTCGAGGCCGACACGCGCACACACGCAGTCGCAATCGCGCTGCGCGAAGCGATCATCGACTAGGAGCGAGTCGATGGCGGAGGAGCTTTCGCCGCGCGATGAGGCCGACCAGGTCATCGCGGCCGAGCAGGACGAGCGGCGGCGCATCGCCCTCTTCCTGCACGACGGGCCCGTGCAGTCGCTCGCCGGTGTCGCGCTGATGCTCGACGCCGCGCTCGACTTCGTGCGACGGGGAAAGACGGATCAAGGCGCGGAGGTGCTCGAGAAGGCGATGTTCCGCACGCGTCTGACGATCGGCGAACTGCGCGACCTGTCGTTCAACCTCGAGCCGGTCGTCCTTCGCGACCACGGCTTCGGCATGGCGGTCAATGCGCTCGCTCAGGAGAAGGGGCTCGCGCACAAGATGAAGATCGAGCTCGACGTCGGCGCAGCGGAGATACTCGGCGAGCGCACGCAGGCAGCCCTCTACCAGATCGTTCGCGAGGCGCTCGACGGAGCCATCCGCCGCGGGCCGCCCAAGACGTTCTCCGTCCTCATCGAACCCGAGCAGCAGACACTCGCGGTCACCATCCGTGACGACGCCCCGAGCGAGCGGCGGCGGCGTTCGATCGAGGTGCTCGAGGAGCGCGCGCGCACGCTCGGCGCGCTGATCTCGGTCGATCACGACGAGCACGGATCCACGATGCGGCTCGTGCTGCCAATGTACGCCGCGTCCAAGTAGGATCCGCGCGCCCATGACCTATCTCCTCTTCGTTTCGAAGCCGTCGGGCTACGAGCTGTTCGAGCGTGACGGCGACCCGCCGGGTGTCGGCTCCGAGATCGAGCAAGACGGCAAGACGATGCGCGTCGCGAAGATCGCACCGTCGCCGCTGCCGGGCGACAAGCGCCCGTGCGCCTACCTCACTTCGTAAGCCGGGGCCAGGCCCTGTCACGGCTGGGTCGCAGCTTCTTCACAAATGGTCCGCCGCGCTGATCAAGGCATTTGCTCGTGCCACGCGCCGACGATGCTCGCGCATCGTCGCGGCCGTGACGAATACGTGACGGGGCCTGGCCCCTTCGGTGGTTCCCGATCGTCCGTCAGTTCCTGAGCGCTTCGGCGGCGACGAGCCCGAGCACGAGCGCCTGCGCCAGGCCGCTCGCGTAGCCGCCGCTCGCGATGCCTCCGGCGTCGACTCCTGCCGCCGAGATCCCCTCGGTGCCGACAACGTGCGCATGCTCGTCGACTCGGAGGCCGCCGAGCGTGTGCGTTACGGCCGGCGCGACGCGGATCGCGATTCCGTCTTCGCGCTCCACGATTTCGGCGCCGGCGGCGCGCGCGGCTTCGATTCGGTCG
>JANMWV010000510.1:0-2973 GCA_031394165.1 Actinomycetes bacterium | reverse complement strand
GTTTGCGACGAGGCGGAGCGACGGCAGCCGGTCGAGGACTGCATCGTCGATCGCGACGCCGGGCGCGACGAGCGCCTCGGCGTCCTCGCACGGCTCGTCGAGCCTGCCGATCACGACATCGTGCAGCTCGTCCCACGCAGGACCTGGCAGCTGCTGGGTCGCGAGCACCTTCACGGACCGCACGCTACCGCTAGCCCCTGTCCACGCGGCTAGTCTCTGCCCATGCCGACGGTCGTCATTCCGTTCGCCGGCGTGGAGGGCAAGACGCGCCTTCACGCCTCGCAGCGCGCGCGGCGTGAGCTGTCGCTCGCGATGCTCGGTGACGTGCTGGCGGCCGCGACTGCCGTCGGCCCGGTACGGGTGGTGACGGCCGACGCCGAAGGCGCGGCGATCGCGCGCGAGCTCGGCGCCGACGCGGTCACAGATCCAGGCGGCGGCCAGGGCCCGGCCGTTGCTGCGGCGCTCGTGGGCCTCGATCCCGGTGCCGTCCTCGTCGTCAACGCCGATCTGCCGTGCGTCGCCGCCGCCGATCTTCGGGCGCTGCTCGCCGCGACTCCGGCCGGAGGCATCGCGTTCGTCGAGGCGCTCGACGGCACGACGAACGCACTCGGTCTCTCCGCGCCGGAGGCGTTCGCACCGCTGTACGGCCCGGGAAGCGCGTCGCGCTTCCGTGCGCGCGCCGAGGAGCTCGGCAGCGACGCCGTGTCCGTGGCCGTCTCGAACCTCGTCGACGACGTCGACACGCTCGACGACCTGCAGCGACTTCAGCTCCGCTGCGGCCCGCGCACGCAGGCGTGTCTTCAGGATCTGCTCGTGGGCGTCACCCCGTGAAGATCGTCGTCCTCTCGGGCGGCGTCGGCGGTGCGCGCTTCGTGCGCGGCGTCGTCGAGGTCGCCGATCCCGGCGACGTGACGGTCGTCGGCAACGTCGGCGACGACGTCGAGGTGCTCGGCATGCACGTGTCGCCCGACCTCGACTCGATCCTCTATGCGCTGGCCGGACTCAACGACGAGGAGCGCGGCTGGGGCCGCTCCGGCGAGACGTGGCAGGCGCTCGACGCGGTTGCCACCCTCGGCGGCGAGGCGTGGTTCCGCCTCGGCGACCGCGACCTCGGCCTGCACCTCGTGCGCACACAGGCTCTGCGTGCGGGCGAGCCGCTCTCCGTCGTCACCGCTCGCATCGCCGCCGGGCTCGGCGTCGAGACGCGCCTGCTGCCGGCGACGGACGACCGGCTGCGCACGTGGATCGCCACCGCCGCCGGCGAGTTCCCGTTCCAGGAATGGTTCGTCGCGCGCGGACACCGCGACGACGCGGACAGCGTTCGCTTCGAGGGCGCGGAGTCCGCGTCCCCGGCGCCCGGCGTGCTCGCCGCGATCGACGCGGCCGACCTCCTGCTGATCGCGCCGAGCAATCCGTACGTGTCGATCGCGCCGATCCTCGCCGTGCCGGCGTTGCGCGACGCGCTCGAGCGGCGCCGCGTGCCCTGCGTTGCGGTCAGCCCACTGATCGGCGGTCGCGCGGTGAAGGGGCCCGCCGACCGGATGCTCGCGCGTATCGCGGGCGGCACGTCGCCGCGCCACGTCGCGGGCTGCTACACGCGGTTGATCGACACGATCGTGCTCGACGAAGCCGATGCCGCTGACCTCGACGGGCTCGGCGACGTGCGTCCGATCGTCGCGCGCACCCTGATGAGCGATGCCGACGCACGCAGGCGGCTTGCCGAGACCGCGCTGGGAGTGGTGCCCGTATGAGGATCGCCGTCGTCGGCGGCACCGGCGACTTCGGCCTCGCGCTCGCGCAACAGCTCGTGGCAGCAGGCGAGGACGTCGTGATCGGCTCCCGCGACGCCGAGCGCGCCGCAGCGAAGGGCGCCGAGGTGGGAGCAGCAGGCGCGGCGAACGAAGACGCCGTCCGCGGCGTCGACATCGTCGTCCTCGCGGTGAAGGCGGACGCAGCGCTTCCCACCGCCGAGTCGCTCGCTGAGGCGATCGGCGATACGCCCGTGTTGAGCGTCGCCAGCGAGCTGCGCTTCTCGAAGCAGGGCGTCTTTCCGAGCGAGGATGCGCGGTCGATCGCCGAGCGGACGCAGGACCTGTTGCGCGCGCCGGTGACGGCGGGACTGCACTCGCTCGCCGCCGCATCGCTGGCGCAGGGCAAGGCCGACGGCGATGCGCTCGTCTGCGGCGACGATGGTCCCGCGAAGGAGCTCGCGCTCGAGCTTGCGTCGAAGATCGTCTCGGGCCGTGCGCTCGACGCCGGCCCGCTCGCGAGCGCCCGCGCGCTCGAGGGAATGACGGCGGTGATCGTCAACCTCAACAAGCGGTACAAGGGTCACGCCGGCGTGCGCGTCGTCGGCCTTCCGTGAGCGGCTATTCGGTCTTCCCCGTCGAGGGGATCCCGGAGCTGCGCGAAGGCGATGACCTCGCAGCGCTCATCCTCGAGCGCGTGGAGCTCGAGGACGACGACATTGTCGTCGTCGCGCAAAAGGCGATCTCGAAGATCGAGGGGCGCATCGTGTGGCTCGACGACCTCGAGCCGTCCGAGCAGGCGCGCGAGATCGCAGGCGACGAAGAGGACCCGCGCCGCATCGAGGCCATTCTTCGCGAGGCGAAGAGCATCGTGCGGATTCGTGGGCCGCTGGTGATCTGCGAGACGCATGACGGCTTCATCTGCGCGTCGGCGGGCGTCGATGCGTCGAACACGACGGAGGCCGGCACGGTCATCTTGCTGCCGCTCGACTCCGATGCGTCTGCCGCAGCACTGCGCGACGTGCTCCGTGCGCGCAGCGGTCGCGAGGTGGGTGTGGTCGTCACCGACTCCTTTGGCCGCCCCTGGCGGCAGGGCACGATCGACGTCGCGATCGGCGCGGCCGGCATCGTCGTGCTCCAGGACCTGATCGGCCGGCGCGACCCGGACGGCTATGAGCTGCACGCGACCGTGATCGCCGTCGCGGATCAGGTCGCAAGTGCCGCG
>JANMWV010000509.1:0-3642 GCA_031394165.1 Actinomycetes bacterium | reverse complement strand
AGATGCCCGTGAAGCTGCTGAAGCGACCCTGGTAACTCGCGGGCGCGCTCGCAAACAATGCCCGCAGAGCCGCGATCGAGTCGTCCGCTCGCGCTCCACGCTCGTTGATCGGGACGCCGACCGCCTCGTAGTCCTCCGTGCTCTCGCCGCCCACGCCGACGCCGAGCACGACACGCCCGCCCGACAGGTAGTCGAGGGAGGCAAACTCCTTGGCGACGACCGCCGGCGGCCGCAGCGGCAGCAGGACGATGGCGGCGCCGACGGTGATCCGGCTCGTGACCGCGACGAACGTTGCGAGCGCGACCGTGACGTCGAGGATCGGGTTCTCGAACGAGATGTGGTCGCCCGCCCAGATCGAGTCGTAGCCGAGGGCCTCTGCGCGCCGCGCGACCTCGGCGAACAACGTCGGCGGCGGTAGCTCGCCGACAAGCTGTCCGCTGCCCTGGATCCCGATCCGGATCTCGCTCACACCATCGCTCATGGGCGCCGCCGCACCTCGCGCCACGCCTTCTCGTAGTACGGGCGCAGGAACTCCACGTGGTCGTGCATCTCCCCGCCGGCTGCGTCCTCGTCTCTCGCCTCGATCGCGGCGACGATCGCGCGGTGGTGGTCGTTGATCGCCCGGTGAAAGCGCCCGCCGAGCTTCGAGCGGGCCAGGTGCGTCTGCAAGACGTCGAAGACGGGCCGGGCCGCGATCACGAAGAGCGGGTTGCCAGCCGCCTCGAAGACGGCCGCGTGGAAGTCCGCGTTCTGGACGAATTGCTCTCGCGTGCCGAGCGCGAGCGGGCGAGCGGGAATCGCCGCTCGCAGCTCGTCGACCGCCTCTTCGCTGCGGCGGCGCGCAGCAAGCCGCGCGGCCGGGACCTCGAACATCAGACGTGCCTCCATCAGCTGCTCGAGCGATACGTCCTGCGTCGCGGCAAGCAGCCCGATCCCCGAGCGCAGGGAATCGGACATGTGCATCGCGGACGGAACGGTGATGTAGCTGCCGCCGGTCGCGCCCTTCGCCGTCCGGATCAGACCCTGGGCGGCGAGCAGCCTGAGCGCCTCGCGGACGGTCGCCCGGCTGACGCCGAACTCCACCGCGAGATCCGTCTCGGTCGGCAGCCGCGCACCCGGCTCGAGCTCGCCGTCGACGACGTCGCCCCGGATCGTCTCGGCGATCCGCTCGTACGCCTTCCCTGGCCCCAGGTGTCCTGCACCCGCCGATTTCGCCAAAGCTGACGCGCCGGCTCCTCAGACCATCCCGAATGCGATGTTGCCGGCGACCGAGGTCGGAGCGTTCGCGGGCGGCAGTTCCTTGTCGGCGAAGTGCTCGGTCAACGAGTGCGCTCCCGGACTCGACCGAAGCGATGCCCGCAGGGCCTCCGTCGCCGCGACGTCGATCTCGAGCGTGCGCTCGTCTGCGAAGACGACACCGTAGGCGTCACGGGCCAGCTCGAGCGTCGTGAAGTCGTCGAGCACGTCCTCGCGCACCGCCTCCGCGGGCCGCTCGAGCGGATCGCCGTACCCAGCCGCGTTCGGCTCGCGGAACTCGATGAACTCTCCCGCAGCGAACGAAATGCCCGTCACCTTCGCGGGCAGCACCTCCTCGGTCGGCGTTCCCGGGTTCTTCCGGCAGGACGCGACGAGGCCGTCCCAGCCACCGAAGATGCCGCGCGGCGGGTCGGTCTGACGGTCGCCTTCACATGAGTAGACGCCGTCCACTAGGAAGCGATTGCGGCGGATGATCCCGATGCCCCCGCGCCAGCGGCCCGGCGCGGCAGGCTCCGGCCGGAGCTCGTACTGGTCGCAGCGGATCGGGAAGCGGAGGTCGAGCTCCTCGATCGGGTTGTTCCGCGTGTTCGCCATCAGGTTGTCGACCGAGTCCATCGCGTCCTTGCCGTAGCGGCCGCCGTAGGCGCCCTCGTTCACCTCGAGGTAGAGCCAGTACTCGCCCATCTCTACGGAGAAGCCGGAGTACGCGCAGAAGTGGATGCCGGCGGAGTTGCCCGCGGTCACGCCCTCGGGCAGCGCGTCAGCCAACGCGAGAATCGTGTTGTCGACGACCCGCTGCACCTGGCAGAAGCGCGAGAAGCACGCACGCGGGAAGGTCGGGTTGTAGATCGTCCCCTTGGGTGCGATCACCTTGACCGGCCGGAAGACGCCGTCGTTCTGCGGCACATGCTCGGGGAACGTCACCTCGTCGAGCAGGATCGTGCGCACCGCGTAGTAGGCGCCCACGAGCAGAGACCCCTCGAACGGGACGTTGAAGCCGGTCGGCACCTCCGCGTTCGAGCCGGTCAGGTCGATCGTGATCTCGTCCCCTTCGACGATCACCTTCGTCTCGACACGAAGCCGTACACCGCGGGTACGCGCATCGTCGTCGAGCCAGCCTGTCGGCGCCTTGTACTCGCCGTCCGGCAGCTTGCGGATCTGCGCGCGGAGCATGGCCTCCGAATAGTCCATCCAGTTGTAGGCAGCGCTCATCACGGTCTCGGCGCCGTAGCGCTGGAAGAGCCGCAGCATGCGGTCGCGGCCGAGCTGGCAGGCCGCCATCATCGCGTTCATGTCGCCACGGTTCATCGTCTCGGTGCGCACGTTGTCGAAGACCATGCGGTCGAGATCCTCGTTCAGCTCCCCTGCTCGATACCAGCGCAGGCCGTCGTAGATCTTTGCCTCGGCGTACACGTCGAACGCGTCGGCGTTGATGCCCGGGAACGAACCGCCCACGTCGAGCACGTGCGCCGTGACCGCGGCGAAGCCGACAAGCTCGCCGTCCCAGAAGATCGGCACCGCAACGGCGATGTCCGGCGTGTGCGAGGCGCCGAAGTAGGGGTGGTTGTGGATGATCACGTCCCCTTCCTCAACCTTGCCCTCGAGATGCCGCATGAAGCCGCGGATGTACCAGGGCAGCGAGCCGATGTGCATCGGCGTCGAGTCCGACTCGCAGAGCTCCCGGCCCTTCGCGTCGAAGATGCCCGCACCGAGGTCCTCGGACTCGCGGATGATCGACGAGTAGGACATGCGGAAGAGGACACCGGCCATCTCCTTGGCGATGGCGTGGAATGCGCCGCCGAGCACCCGCATCGTGATCGGGTCGACGTCGACCCGCTCCAGCTCCGGCGGTCCCGGGTGCTTCCCCAGCTCGTACTCGAGCGTCGACATGTCAGGCTCCTTCGCTCGGCTGAACGTGGACGGACGCGGCGACGGCCCGGGCCTCCGCGGACGCACCGACGTCGATGACGATGTTCCCGAACCGGTCGACGCGAGCCCCGAGCCCGGGTGGGATCACCGTGGTCGAGTCGTACTGGTTGACGATCGCGGGACCCTCGAGCCGGTTGCCGGCTTCGAGCGCGGCTCGGTCGTAGTAGCGCGTGGCGACGCGCTCCAGGCTGCCGTCGACGACGAACCAGGCGTCACCCTCGTGACGCAGGGCGCCCTCCGGCGACTCGCCTCCCGCCTCTAGCTCCGGGGTGGAGAACGCAGGCATCAGGCCGATGCCGCGCACGCGGATGTTCGGGATCTCGATGTCGGAGTCCTCGAACCGCCGGGTGAACTCCCGCTCGTGGATGTCGTGGAAGTCGGCACGAACGCGCTCGGCCCAGGCGTCGTCGATCTCGCCCGACGCGACGTCGACACGGAGCTCGTACCCCTGACCGA
>JANMWV010000531.1:0-6394 GCA_031394165.1 Actinomycetes bacterium | reverse complement strand
CAATCGATCCGCGAGATCCACGGAACCTCTACGTGAGCACCGACGGCGGCGTGTTCAGGAGCACGAACGGCGCCCGCAGTTGGCAGAGATTCAGCCGCGGCCTGACGGCAAACGGCGTCGCGGCACTCGCGATCGACCCTGTCGGCCGCACCATCTACGCCGCCACCGATGGATACGGCGTCGTCGCAAGCAGGACCTCCAAGTGAACTCGAAGCAGTGGCCGTGACCGTCACGACGCCGCCCCGTGGGCCAGAGATCGAGCAGGATCGCGATCTCGAGCAGCGTGTCGCGGAGCTGGAGGCGCTGATCGAGGAGGCGCGCCGGCGGGCACGACGGCGGCGCCGACGATACGGCGCCGTGCTGCTCCTCGCTCTGGCCGCGGGCGGTGTGTACTTCGGTTTCGATCACGGCGGCGGCGCGACCGGCTCGCAGCCGGCCCAAGCGGGATCGTCGGGTGGCGCAGCGTCTGGGGTCGCCGTCGCGGCTGGAGGCTGGGCGCCTTCTCATGGCCCATACGGCGGTCACGCATACGTTGTCGCGGCGGCGCCGAGCGCCACAGACATCGTCTATGTCGGCACCGCCAGTGGCGTCTTCGCGAGCAGAGACGGCGGGCGCAGGTGGCAGAGTGCCGGGCTCGCCCGCTCGAGTGGAGCGTTGGGATCGAGCGACCGACTCACCTCGCTTGCCGTCGATCCCCGAGCACCGGGAACGGTGTATGCGGCTGACAGCTTGGAGCTGGCCAAGAGCACAAACGGCGGCGGGAGCTGGCGAGCTCTCGGCGTCGCGGCCCGGCTGGTCTTTGTCAGCTCTGCAGATGCCGGCGCTGTCTACGCGATCACAGGCAACCAGTGGGATACGACGAACCGGCTCCTCAGGAGCACGAACGGCGGCCAGAGTTGGCAGCCGGCCGACCGCGGTCTTGCTTCGACGTATTTCTGGGGGGTCGCGTTCGACCCGACTGCGTTCTTGACGGTCTACGCGGCGACGGGGCGGGGCGTCCTCAAGAGCGCCGACGGCGGCCTCCACTGGCTGCGAGTGTCGCGGCAGGCGGTGTCCGCGATTGCGGTCGACCCGCGAGACCCGCAGACCGTGTACGCCGGGACGGACGGTGGGCTGATCAAGAGCCTCGACGGCGGGATCAGTTGGCGCGTCGTGAACCCGGCGATGGGCAGTCACGGCCGTGACCGCGCCATCGGGCAGGTGTCCTCGCTCGTCGTCGACCCGCTCGACTCGCAGACGGTCTATGCGACGGCCCGTTGCCTGGGTATCTTCAGGAGCACCGACGGCGGCCGCAGGTGGAGCTCCGCGAACGCCGTTCGCAATCCCCAATGTCAGGACACAGCCGTCGCGTTCGCCACTGGCGCACCGCAAACCGTCTACGGCGTCTACGGCTCGCATGGCGTCTTCAAGAGCAGCGATGGCGGCGTCCGCTGGCGTGCTACGAACACCGGTCTCAACCTAACGGACGTCTCCTCGCTCGCGGTCGACCCGAACAAGCCACAGGTTGTCTACGCGAGCACCGGGCAGCTCGGCCTCTTCAAGAGCGGCGACGGAGGGGCCAACTGGCGGTCGGTCACAGTCGGAATCGTCGATGCGGTCGCACTCGACCCAAACAACCCGGGGCTCGTCCTCGCCGCGAGCGCAACACCCAGAATCGTCCGGAGCACCGACGCGGGTCGCACCTGGCACGCGGCCGGCGCGGGCGTGGCCACGAGGCCCCTGGCACTCGCGGTAAGCGGCGAGTACGCCTACGCGGCGACGTACTCGCACGGCGTCTACGCCAGCAGCGACGGTGGACGGACCTGGCGCGAGCCTGCCACGCCACCCAAGAGCTACGCCCAGACAGTCGCAATCGCGCCGGGCGATCCCACGCTCGTCTACGCCGGCTTCGTCGGCTCTTCTGCACGTGGCCTCTACGAGAGCACCGACGCCGGACGCACCTGGCGGCACCTCACCGACGGAGTCGAGGACGCCGATATCTACGCCGTCGCGCTCGACCCCACGCACCCCACGACCATTTACATCGGCACCGGTAACCGAGGCCTCTTCAAGAGCACCGACGGCGGCGCCAACTGGCGGCCGGCAAGCTCGGGGCTCACCACTGATCAATGGGAAGGAATCATCGCTCTCGCGATCGATCCGGCAAACCCGACGACGCTCTACGCCGCCACGAGCAAACACGGAATCTTCAGAAGCACCGACGCCGGATCGAGCTGGCATCCGTTCAACGTCGGTCTCGCCGTCTTGTACGTCGAGTCGCTCGCCATCGATGCGACCGGTCGCACGCTCTACGCAGGCAGCGCGGGCGGCGGCGTCGTCGCCCGCAAGACCTCCAAGTGAGCTCGAAGCAGCTCGGCCGAGTGATCTGATGCGCTTCGTTGCGACGCTTGTGCTGTTGTAGTGGTGGTTCGCGCGATGCCGCACCGTTACTGCGGTTGACGCGGTCGGGATGAGGGTGCGCGCCACGATGGGCGCCAGTCCTCGCGTGGCCTCGCTCTGGCCGGTGTTCGTACCGTCACTCGAGGGGCACCGTCTGAACTGGATACTGCTGGCATGAGCCCGCCGCGCTCCGCACGCATACTCTTGGTCGTCGGAAAGGCGACGTTGGCGGCGAGTGTCCTCACGTATCTCGTCGCGTTCACCGGCCACATCCTTTGGCCCTTTTCGTTGATCGCACTGGTCGGCGGTTTCCCGACACCACGATTCCCGGGAGAATCATGGTGCCAGTTCCAGCACTTGGATTCGGCGTAACGGAGCGGCGTGGGAGTCGAACCCACCCAGCGCCGGGTTACGACGCCTTACCGGTTTTGAAGACCGGCTGGGGCACCGGCCCCTGCCACTCCGCTCATGAGCCTACGTGCACGTCGACCTCGAAGTGCCGCACGACCGGCTCGCGCGCGACGAGGTAGCGGTCGTCCTCGGGGAAGAAGACTGCTACCTCGAGGTCGTCGCCGGCGAACGCGTGGATGTCGTCGAGGGAGTCGAAGAGCAGGATCGTCTCGAACTCCGTGGAGCCGCCGCTCGACCGCCGCAGCACGAGCGTGCCGCGGTTGCCCGGTAGCGCGCGGGCGGTCTGCATGCCCGTCTCCTCGAGATAGGCGGCGTACTCGTCCGCGTGCTCCGCGCGCGTCGACCCGCGCCAGACCCGCGCGATCATGCCTCGGGCGACAGCGATTCCGTCTCCCACTCCGACGGCACGAACGCCTTGCCGGCCCACCCGCCGAGCGAGAGCACGACCGTGCCCGCCGCCTTCGCGACGGCCTTGCGCTCGGCCAGCGGGTCGCTGATGTACACGAACGTGCCCGCTGGGGCATCGAGCTCCTCGCCGCCGATCGTGAACTGCGCGTGGCCGCTGAAGACGATGTAGAGCTCTTCGTGCCCGCCCTCGCCTTCGGCGTGCTGCTTGATCACCTCTTCGCCGTCGGCGCCGCGCCAGGCGTTGATCCCGAACGACCGGATGTCGAAGTGGTGCCGGATCGGCGCCCAGTACGGCCACTTCTCCGCTGCGATGTCGTCCAGGTGTGCTGCGGTGTACGCGCTCACGATCTGCCTCCTCGTTGTGGTAACCGCTGATACACTAATGGGTGGTTAGGTAACTGGTCAAGTACGAAAGAGAGTTATGCGATGGCTGATCTCGATCTCATTCGGGACTTCGTCAACTCCGCTGAGCTCGAAGCGGGCAGCGATGAGCTGCAGGACGCCCGCGGCTTGGTTCGCTGGCTTGCCGGACATCGTCTCTCGGGAGCCCACGCCCGCGCAAGGGAGACCGACGCGGCAGCTGCCCGCGCGGTGCGCGAAGCCCTCCGCGAGCTGCTGCGCGCGAACAACGGGGTCGCCGTCGACGAGGCGGCAGCCGCCGCGACCCTCGACGCCGCCGCGCGCCGTGCAGGACTCGCCGTGCGCTTCGACACGGGCGCGATCCGGCTCGTCCCGGTCGTGCGCGGCGTCCAGGGAGCGCTCGGCGACATCCTCGCAGCCGCCGCCGAGGCGATGGCCGACGGTTCCTGGCAACGCCTGAAGGCGTGCCGTTCGGACACCTGTCGCTGGGCGTTCGTCGACAACGCGCGCAACCGCTCGCGGCAGTGGTGCTCGATGAGCGTGTGCGGCAATCGCCAGAAGGCGCGCACCTTCCGGCAGCGGCATGCGTAAGGGCCTGCGGGTCGCTGCGCCGCTGCTGCCCGCCGCGTTTGCCCTCGGCGCGTCGTTCGGCGTGCTCGCGCGCGCGTCGCACTTCAGCGCCGCTGCCGCGGTCGTCATGTCGGCGACGACGTTCGCCGGCTCGTCGCAGGTCGCCGCCGCGTCGGTGCTCGGCGCCGGCGGAGGCGTCGCAGCAGCCGTCGTCGCCGCACTGCTCTTGAACGTGCGCTACACGCCGATCGGCATCACGGTTGCGCAGTCATTCCACGGCCTCCGCGTCTGGCGGCGTCTCGGCCAAGCGCAGCTCGTCGTCGACGAGTCATGGGCGCTCGCCGGCGGCGGCACGCCGCGGTTCGACCGTCGCATGATGCTCGGCGTCGGCACGGGGCTCTGGTTCGCCTGGGTCGGCGGCACGGCCGTCGGCGCGCTGCTCGGCGGCGTCGTCGGCGATCCGTCCGCGTTCGGGCTCGACGGCGCGTTCGCCGCGCTGTTCCTCGCCCTGCTCGTCGCGCAGCTCACGAGTCGGCGCGCGATCGCAGCCGCAGTGCTCGGCGCCGCGATCGCCGCAGCGTTGACGCCGCTCACCCCGCCGGGCGTCCCGATCATCGCCGCGACCGCGGCGATCCTCGTCGGCTGGAAACGCGCGTGAGCGCTGCGTGGAGCATCGTGCTCGCGGTCGGCGCGGGCACCGTCGTGCTGAAGGCCGTCGGCCCCGTCGGCGTCGCGGGCCGGGAGCTGCCGTCGCGCGTCGCCGCACTGATGTCGATGGTCGGGCCTGCGATTCTCGCGGCGCTCGTCGTGGCAGAGACGTTCGCGCATGGACGCTCGCTCGTCGTCGACGCGCGCATCGCCGGAGTCGGCGCAGGCGCCGTCGCCGTGCTGTTGCGCGCGCCGCTCTGGGTCGTGATCGTCGTCGGCGCCGCTGCAACGGCCGCCGTGCGACTGCTCACCTGAGCCCCTTGTTCGTCGCGGAGCGGAGCTTGCTCCGCGCAGCAGTGACCCGCCGCCCGCGAGCACGAAGAAGACGGGGGCCCAGGGGGTAAACATGGTTCCCCCCGTGAAGCGAGCGAAGCTAAGCGAAGCGTGCGAGCAGCTCGTCCGGCGGCAGGTCGGCGAGCGACGCGACGACGAGGTCGGCGGTGCCGTCGAGGTCGAGGTCGCGGGTGACCGCGTTCGGAATGCCGACGACGTAGATACCTGCGCGCTTCGCGCCCAGCGCACCGTTCGGCGAGTCCTCGAACGCGACGGCGTCCGCCGCCTCGACACCGAGCCGCTCCAGCGCCTCGAGATAGAGCGTCGGGCTCGGCTTCGCGCGCTCCTCGTCATGGTCGGCCGTGACGATCGCATCCCAGCCGACGTCGCGCTCGAGCCGCGCCAGGTGCATGTCGATCCAGCGTCGCGACGCGCTCGAGACGATCGCGCGCTTCAGGCCGTGGCGCGTCGCGGCGGCGAGGTAGTCCGAGATCCCCGGCCGGAGCTCTTCGGCCTCGATGAGCGAGAGCTCGTGGGCGAAGCGGCGCTCGTTCAGCGAGTCGCGGTCGAGCGGCCCGCCGGTGAGCTCCTCGAGGTGGGCCCACGGGTCCCAGCCGCCGACTGTGCCGACCATCAGCGACCACTTCTCGGGCGGCAGCTCGTGGCCGTGCTCGCGATAGAGCCGCTGCCAGCCGGCGCGTGAGGCGGTCTCCGTGTCGAGGATCAGGCCGTCGAAGTCGAAGAGGAAGGCGCGAATCGGCACGGCGATGCAGAGTACGCGTGTGGCGATCCTCGGCGTCGACGTAGGCGGAACGTTCACCGATGCGGTGCTGCTCGACGGCGGAACGCTGCGCACGGCGAAGGTCCCGACCGCTGCACGTCAGGAGGATTCGGTGCTCGCGGCCGCGCGTGCAGTCGGCGCTGCGAGTGTCGAACGGTTCGCGCACGGCACGACCGTCGCGACGAACGCGCTGCTGGAACGCCGCGGCTCGCGCACGGCGTTCGTCGGCAACGAGGGGTTCGAGCACCTGCTGCACCTGCGCCGTCAGACGCGGGCGCACCTCTACCGGCTGTGCGCGCAGCACCCTGAGCCGCTCGTGCCGCTCGACCGCTGCTACGGCGTGCGGGGCCGCCTCGGCCCCGACGGCGAGCTCGGAACGCGAAGAGCAGGCACACCGCGACGGCCTCGGCGTCGCCGATATCCGGCAGCGTCGCGAGGTCGAGCGGGACGACCTCGCCGTCGGGGCCGAGGCGGCCCCGCACGCCGTGGCAGCGGTCGAGCGGC
>JANMWV010000507.1:0-6001 GCA_031394165.1 Actinomycetes bacterium | reverse complement strand
GTCGTGCCGCGTGAAGGTGCCGAGTACTGGATCGATGCGTACGCGATTCCGGTCGGTGCGAAGAACTTGGACGCGGCGCACAAGTGGATCGACTTCGTCTACGCGCCGAAGCACAACGCCGTCGAGACGGAGTACACGTACTACGGCTCGCCGTTGAAGCGCAGTCTGCTCAAAGGCGTGCTCGACGCGAAGATCCTCTCCAACCCGACGGTGTTCCCACCGCTCTCCGTCGTGCGCAAGCTCCAGGCGAAGAACGCCTCGCCGAAGGGCCTCCAGCTGCGCAACCGGATCTGGACGGAGTTCAAGGCGTCGTAGCGTGACCGAGCATGTCTCTCGCGAGGGCCCGCGGCGGCGGCGACGCCGCGCCGCCGCAGGCCCACGCTATCCCGCCTGGCTCGCCCTTCCCGCCGGCGGCTGGTACGCGTTCTTCTTCCTCGCGCCGCTGACCATCCTCGCGGTGTTCAGCTTCTCGGAGGTGGTCGGCTTCGGCTCGATTTCGTACCACCTGAACGCCGGGAACTACCGCCGGCTCTGGGATCCGCTTTACGGGAAGGTGTTCCTGCGGACGCTGGAGCTCGCGCTGATCGGCACGGCCGGCACGGCGCTCCTCGGCTTCCCGCTCGCGTACTACCTCGCGCGCTTCGCGCGGCGGAAGGGTCTCCTGCTCCTGCTTGTCGTCGTTCCGTTCTGGACGAGCTTTCTCATCCGCACGTATGCCTGGCTGATCATTCTCGATCCGAGCTTCCCGCTCTTTCGCGGGCTCTCTCGGCTCGGGATCCACGCGAGCATTGTGTACACGCCGACGGCCGTCGACATCGGCGTCATCTACACCTATCTCCCGTTGATGGTCCTCCCGCTCTACGCGACGCTCGAGCGGATGGACTGGTCGCTGGTCGACGCTGCACAGGACCTCGGCGACTCGCCGTTGCGTGCGTTCCGCCGCGTCACGCTCCCACTGGCGCGCCCCGGCCTGCTTGCCGGCTCCCTGCTCGTGTTCATCCCGATGATGGGCGAGTACCTCAACCCGGTCATCCTGGGCGGCGACAAGACGGAGTACGTCGGCAATCTCATCACGCAGGAGTTCCTCGAAGCGCGTGACTGGCCGTTCGGCTCGGCGATCGCAATGGTGCTCGTCGGCGCGCTGACGGTCGCGATCGTCGTCTACAACCGGCTGCTGGGCCGGTCGGAGCAATATGGCGTCTAGGAAAATCTTCGGTGCGCACGCCGCGCTGGTCTACGTGTTTCTGTACGCGCCGATTGCGGTGATCGTCGTCTACGCGTTCAACGGCGGACGGCAGACGCTGAACTGGGGCGGGTTCTCGACGAAGTGGTTCGGCCGGGCCCTCGCCGACCCGACGATCACCGGCCCGCTGCGCACGAGCCTCGAGATCGCGCTCGGAAACGCACTGATCGCGTCGATCCTCGGTACCGCCCTCGCGTTGAGCCTGCCGCGCATGCGCCGCGTCGTGCGACTCCCGCTCGAGACGGTCGTCTACATGACGCTCGTGACGCCGGAGATCGTGTTCGGGATCTCCGCGCTCATCTTCTTCACGCAGCTCGTGCACCTGCCGCTCGGCTGGGAATCGGTCCTCGTCTCCCACGTCGTCTTCAACGCGTCCGTCGTTGCGCTGATCGTGCGTGCACGGTTCGTCGGCATGGGGGAGACGCTCGAAGAGGCGTCGTTCGATCTCGGCGCCGGGCCGGTCGCGACATTCCTCCAGGTGACGCTGCCGCGGCTCGCGCCCGCGGTCGTCGCGGGTGCGTTGCTGGCGTTCACGTTCTCGTTCGACGACTTCATCACCTCGTTCTTCGTCTCCGGTGCCGGCACCACCACGCTTCCGCTCCGGATCTTCGCGTCGCTCCGGTTCGGGGTCTCGCCGATCGTCAACGCGACCGCGACCATGATGCTCGGCCTGACGCTCACGGCCACGGTGCTCGCGTACGTCGTGCTTCGCCGCGCGACGCCACGGTCGAACTGAGGCGCTCGACCTCCGGTGGGTACCATCGGCCGCGGTTTGGGCAACCCCTACTGGCTCGAGGACGACGCACCGAGGCGCGCGGAACCGCGGCATGAAGGCCGCGTCGACGTCGCGATCGTCGGCGCCGGGGTCACGGGCATCACGGCCTCGCTGCGCCTTGCCGAGGCGGGCCTGCGCGTTCGAGTCTTCGACCAGCGCGGCGTCGCCGAGGGAGCGAGCGGCCGCAACGGCGGCTTCGCGCTGCGCGGCGGGGCGGCGCGCTACGACGTTGCGCGCGAGACGTACGGCCGCGACCAGGCACACGGGCTCTGGGAGTGGACGGAGCGCGCGCTCGAGCGGATGGAGCCGGTCGCGGGCGACAGCCTTGCCCGCATCGGCAGCCTTCGTCTCGCCGCCGACGAGGAGGAGCGCGGGAACATCCGCCTCGAGTACGAGGCGATGCGCGAGGACGGGATCGCGGCCGAGTGGATCGACGACCTGCCCGAGCACCTGAGCAGCTTCCACGGCGCCATCGAGCACCCCGGCGACGGCTCGCTGCAGCCCGCGCGCTTCGTACGTCGCCTCGCGGCGCGCGCGGCGGAGGCCGGCGCCGAGATCCGCGAGCACGACCGCGTCGACGACGTCGCGTCGCTCGATGCCCAGCACGTCGTGGTCGCCACCGACGGCTACGGCCACGGTCTGGTGCCCGAGCTCTCCGATGCGATCTGGCCGACGCGCGGTCAGGTGATCGTCAGCGAGCCGCTCGACCGGGTGATCTACGACCGGCCGCACTACGCGCGCCAGGGCTTCGATTACTGGCAGCAGCTGCCGAACCGGCGCCTCGTGCTCGGCGGCTTCCGCGACGTCTCGATCATGGACGAGCTCACCGACGTCGAGGAGACGACGCCGATGATCCAGGCGTCGCTCGAGAAGTTCATGGGCGAGCTGATCGGCGAGACGCCGCGCATCAGCCACCGCTGGGCCGGGATCTTTGGGCTGACGCAGGACATGCTCCCGCTCGTCGGCCGCGTGCCGGGCCACAACGCCCTCTGGGTCGCAGCCGGCTACTCGGGCCACGGCAACGTGCTCGGCTTCGCCTGCGGTGAGCTCGTTGCCTCCGCGATCCTCGGCGACACCTCGGCGCCGCAGCTCGAGCTGTTCGACCCGGCGCGCTTCTCGTAACGATGGCGGCCGCGGCGATCCGCGTCGAACGGCTCCGTGTCGTCCGCGGCGGGAACGTCGTGCTTCCCGAGCTGAGCTGTGAGGTCGCTGCGGGCTCCGTCACCGGGCTGCTCGGTCCGAGCGGCAGCGGCAAGTCGACGCTCATCCGCGCCATCGTCGGCGTCCAGCGGGTCGCCGGCGGCGCCGTCGAGGTGCTCGGCGAGCCCGCCGGCTCGAAGCCGCTGCGCTCGCGCGTCGGCTACATGACGCAGGCGCCGTCCGTGTACGGCGACCTGACGGTGCGCGAGAATCTCCGCTTCTTCGCGGGCGTGCTCGGCGTGAAGCACGACGCAGTCGAGCGCGTGATCGCCGAGGTGGCGCTCGCCGACCACGCAAACCGCATCGTCGGGCGCCTCTCGGGCGGCCAGCGCGCGCGGGTCTCGCTTGCCTCCGCGCTCCTCGGCGGGCCCGACCTGCTCGTCCTCGACGAGCCGACGGTCGGGCTCGATCCGGTGCTCCGCCGGGACCTGTGGCAGCTCTTCCACGAGCTCGCGGACGGTGGCGTGACGCTGCTCGTCTCGAGTCACGTGATGGACGAGGCAGACCGCTGCGACGCGCTGCTCCTGCTGCGCGAGGGCCGGCTGCTCGCGCAGGCGACGCCTGCCGAGCTGCTCGCACGCACCGGCGCCGAGCGGCTCGACGACGCGTTCCTGCGGCTCGTCGACGAGGAGGCGCCGTGAGCCCTCGCGTCACCGCCGCTGTCGCAGTGCGCGTGCTCGCGCAGCTGCGCCGCGATCCGCGCACGATCGCGCTGATCGTCGGCGTGCCGTGCCTGCTCGAGACGCTGCTCAAGGAACTGTTCGCGGGTCAGGCCAATGTCTTCCAGCACGTCGGTGCGCCGCTCCTGGGATTATTCCCGTTCATCACGATGTTCCTCGTCACGTCGGTGACGATGCTGCGCGAGCGAACGTCCGGGACGCTCGAGCGGTTGATGACGATGCCGCTGGGCAAGCTCGACCTGCTCGCCGGCTACGGCATCGCCTTCGCGCTCGTCGCGGCGGTGCAGGCCGCCGTGGTGTCGACGCTGACGTTCGGCCTGCTCGGACTCGACGTGCAGGGCCCGCGGACGGTCGTCGCGGCGCTCGCGGTCGCGAACGCGGTGCTCGGAACCGCGCTCGGGCTCTTCGTGAGCGCCTTCGCGCAGACGGAGTTCCAGGCGGTGCAGTTCATGCCGGCCATGGTGTTTCCACAGATCCTCCTCTGCGGCCTCTTCGTCGGGCGGGATTCGATGGCCTCGTGGCTGCGCTGGATCTCCGATGCGCTGCCGCTGACGTACGCCTACGACGCGCTCGCGCGTACCGCCGCCAACGATCTCGACACGCGTTTCACCGTCGACGTCGCGGTCGTCGGCGGCTGCATCCTGCTCGCGCTCGCGCTCGGCGCGCTCACGCTGCGGCGTCGAACGCCCTAGAGGTCGATCGCCGGCAGGTCGAGCTCGTCCGCGCGCTCTGACGTCCGAGCGCGTCAGCACGTCGGCCTCGACGGCGGCCGCGCACTCGCCACCGTGGCTCGCCTGCTCACAAGCTGTAACGAAGATAGCACTTATGTGTTACGATCGTCACTATCGTTGTCAAGATAGAAGACAGAAGGATCAAGTGAGACTTGCTCGGTCACCTCTCCGCGTCTCGTCCAGCGGTAGAAGGGCGGGACAATGTGCAACCGCTGATTTATGCAAGACGGATGACCGAACGTGAAGGACGCTGGTCCACGCCTGCTGCATTGACACATCTGATGCTCGTTGAATAGTGTCCCCTGCGCAGCGGGTCGAAGTCGCGCAAATCGCCTCTTAGGCAGCCGCACCTGTTGTGGCCTCTGCGACGCCTAGCCCCTCTTTCCTCCGCTGCGGCAGTGGCCCCGCTCCAGCCGAAGTGGGGAACCTCGGAAGGGGGAAGCAGATGGAGATTGGACGCGCATCGTCGAGCAACGAGGCCGTAGTCAGCCGAAGAACTGCGATCGGGGCGGCGGGCTCAGCGCTGCTCGGTGTCTTGTTGTTCCCTGGGCGGGTGATGGCCCAAGGAAAGGCTGTCCCGAACGATCCTTTCGTCCTCCTGCTGAAGGGGCTTTATCAGCCCGTCGTTCACGGGCCTAACCTCGGCCTGTCCATGGTGAACCTGAGTGACGGTTCGTACTCAACAACGAAGATCTACCCGGTTAGCGGAGTTCCGGGGAACGACAACGTGAACAAGTCCATCGGCGATTTTTATGTGCAGTTCAACGGGGATTTGTGTGCCTTCCACATCCCCGGAGGCTCGTTTTCGATGCGATTCACAGGTCAGGATTACGTTCTTGTGCCCGATGGGCAGGGTGGGCAGTTCCTGGAAGGAACCTTCGAACTAGCGGTACTGGAGGGGACAGGGATCTATCGATCTCTTGCAGGCGGACATAACCACATGGTGGACAAGCTGCATCTTCTGGCCTCTGGCGCCGCCGATGAATACTGCTTCTGCAACATCAGCGGTCCATAACAACAACAGAAGCGCGCCCTGAACGCGGAAGCACAGGAAGGCTCGCTCTATCCGCCGACCGATGAAACTCAGGGGGCGTAGCGCTGGGGCTACAACTCGATTTGCACCAGGTCGAGCGAGTCCGCGGACTCCAGCGCGACAAGCGCCACGGCCAAATCTTGAAGGGCCAAGCCGGTCGAGTCGAAGAGTGTGATGTCGGCAGGTGACTGACGGCCCTTGGCGGTGCCGTTGAGCACGTCGCCGATCTGGGCCACGTCGGCGCGAGAGATCTTCCCGGCCTCGACAGCAGCGGCCAGCTCCCCGCCGTGGCTAGCTTGTTCCCAGTCGTCGCAGAAGACACGCGCGCGCACGAGCTCG
>JANMWV010000501.1:0-3447 GCA_031394165.1 Actinomycetes bacterium | reverse complement strand
CCTCTCCGCATCCCCGATCACCTCGGCGATCGTCGGAGCCGACAGCTCCAGGTAGGCGAGCCTGACCGCACCGGCTCCCGCCTCTGCAGCGGCCGCGGCGGCGAGCTCCTCGAAGGTCGCGCGCCAGCGCGGATCTCGGCTTCCGTGCGCGTAGAGGACGAGCAACTCGGGCGGCGGTTGCTTCACCCGCGCCGACCTCGAGCGGTGTTGTCGAGTGCGGCCCGCACGGCCACCTCGAACGGGGTGAGCTGGAGCGGAATGAGCTCGCGGATGCGTTCGTCACGGACGACCGTCGCGTTCCGCAGACCTTCGATCAGCGGGCGGGCCACAGCAGCTCCGACCGGCGTGACGAGGTGCAACCAGTACGACGAGAGTCGAGGGGTGAGCACGGGGACCTCGACGATCAACGGGCGACGTCCTCGGATCCGCCCGATCCGCTCGATCATCTGCCGATAGGTCATGACCTCCGGGCCACCGACGTCGTAGCTCTCTCCGTAGCACTCCGCACGCCCACAGACGGCCGACAGGTAGCGGACGACGTCGCCGATCGCGATCGGTTGCGTCGGCGTCGAGACCCAGCGCGGGCAGATCATCGCGGGCAGACGATCGACGAGCGCAAGGATCGTCTCGAAGGCCGCGCTCTCGGCGCCGACGACCATCGCGGCGCGCAGCGTCGTCACCGGCACCGCGCCGGATGCGAGCGCGATCCCGGTCTGGATCCTGCTGCGCAGGTGCGCCGACAGGTCGGGCGAATCGTCGCCGAGCCCGCCGAGGTAGACGATCTGCCGGAGGTGCGCCGCAGATGCCTCTCGGGCCACCGTCTCGGCAGCGATGCGGTCGCGGCGCTCGAAGTCGGGCGACCCGAGCGAGTGCACGAGGTAGTAGGCGACGTCTGCGCCCTCGAGCGCGCCGCGCACCGACTCGCTGTCGGTCACATCCGCGCGCACCCAGGTGATGCCGTCCGCGCTCTGCTCTCGCTCGCGCCGCGATGCCGCGACGACGTCGTGCTCTCGAGCAAGCACCGGCAACAGCGCGCGACCGATCGTGCCGGTCGCGCCGAACACGACGACTCTCACCGCGCCGCCCCGCGGATCAGACGCGTGAAGTAGCTGCGGCTGACACCCGCGTGCAGGCGTCGCTGCCCGTGGCGATACACCGCTCCCGCCAAGGACCGGGAGCCCGCCCCGCCGTCGAAACGAGGGACGAAGCCCTCGACCGTGACACGCAGCTCGACCGCGGGCCACACGACCTGCGCGAAGGTGATCGAGCCTCCGGGCGTCCGCGCGAGCTGTCCGCCCACGATCGGAAAGCGGCAGCGCGTGCCCGACTCGCCGACGGTCACCTCGGGGGCTCCGAAACGGAGCAGCGTCCAGCGACCGAGCAGGCGTAGTTCGCGATGCTGTCCGTGCTCGCGCGCTCGGACAAGCCGATGCGTGAACGACTCGACCTCCTGCCAGTACTGCCGGCCGAGCGCGAGCGCTCCCTCCTCCGTCAGTTCGACGACCGGGAGGTGCGGCCGCGCGCGCTCCTCGAACCGAACGGCCCCGCCCGACGCATATCGCTCCGTCGAGCTCCAGCCGTCCAGGCCGGAGCGCCTCACGGTGCCTCCCTCACGGCCTGTGCGACCCTTTCGGCCGCCGTGACGGAATCCCCCTGGAGGAGCTCGGCGCCGATCGACTCGGCGAGCCGGGCATCCGCGCCCGCACCGGCGACTGCCAGCCGATGCGATCGCGCGAAGGTCGCGAGCTCTCCACGAGCGTCTGCGCGCAGGGAGGCGACGACGAGGTTGACGACCACGATCGCCGGCTGAATCAGGCCGGCCGTCTCCGCCAGGCTCGACAGTGGCGTGTCGACCCCGAGATAGGTGATCCGCCAGCCCTGGGCGCGGAGGGCCAGCCCGAAGCAGATCAGGCCCAGGTCGTGTGCCTCGCCCGGAACGCAGGCGAGCAGCGCCTGGGGACCGACGCCGGTTCCCCAGCCGCGACCGAGGCCGAGCAGGCGGCCGCGGAGCAGACTCGTCGCAAAGTGCTCCTGGGCGATCGACGCCTCCGCCCGCTCCCAACGCTCGCCGAGCTCGCCCAAGTACGGGAGCACGAGGTCGCGGAGCAGGGCGTCCAGCGTGAAGTCGGCGAGCGCGCGATCGAGAGCCGCATGGGCCGCGGCCTCGTCGAACGTGTCGAGCGCGCGGCGAAGCGCGTCGGCGTGCTCATCGAGACGTGTTCCGTCCTCGACGTCCGCCCTCTCGACGGTGGGCTCGACGCGGGCGAGGCGCGCCGCCTCGGCGGCCGAGACGCCGGCTGCCAGGTGCTCGAGCATGCGTCCCACTCGCTGCGCGTCCGCCTCGCTGTAGAGCCGGAAGCCGCCCTCCGTGCGCGTCGGCGACAGCAGGTCGTAGCGGCGCTCCCACGCACGCAGGAGCTCCGGGCTGACGCCGAGCCGCCGGCTCAACTCGCCGATCCGGAGATGACCGGGAACCTGGTGGGCTTCGCTCTGCATCGCTGCACTATACAAACTTTGGACTTAACCTTGACAAGGCGTGCCTGTCATCGCTACGTTATTTGAACAAACTCTGTACAAGGAGGTAGGCATGGCCTTCCAGAACTCGTTCGGCTCGCAGGCGCAGGTGGTCGCAGCCGGATCGCGCGAGACCACGTCCCGCGCCCTCCTGCTGCTGGCGGCAACGGTCTCGTTCGTGCTCTCCGTCTCGCTCTGGTTCGCGGGGCACGAGCTCCAGGGCATCTTCGTCGGTCTCTGGGTTCCGTCGATCCTCTCGCTCGGCTCGATCGTCCTGCCGCGGGGTGAGAGGCGATGAGCAACGCGGGCCTCTTCGCCCTCGGCACCGTCGTGACGCTGCTCGTCGCCGCCTCGCTCTCGCTGCTCGTCTGGGGCGCGATCCTCGACGGCCGGTACGAACACGAGCAGCAGGTAGCCGACGGAGACGCCCCCGAGCCTCTGAGGCGAGACCACGCTCCGCGGATCGTCGATGCCGCATAGAGCCCCAGCACGTCCAACAACCGATCACAGGAGGTCGATCTCGATGAAGAAAGCACTCGTCACCACAGTCACCGTCATCGCGCTCGTCGCAGTCACCGCCGGAATGGCGACCGCCGCCGGCGAGCGGACTGCAACGCCGAAGGCGCAGGCGAACATCGTCCAGACGGCGATCGCCGCCGGACAGTTCAAGACGCTCGTCTCGCTCGTCAAGCAGGCCGGGCTCGCAGGAGCACTGTCGGGACCGGGCCCGCTCACGGTGTTCGCCCCCACCGACGCTGCATTCGCCAAGGTTCCGAAGGCGACGCTCGCCGTGCTCGCCAAGGACAAGGCGAAGCTGAAGGCAGTCCTGCTCTACCACGTCGTCCAGGGCAAGGTCACCGCTGCTCAGGTGGTCAAGCTCACGTCCGCAACGACGCTCGCAGGTGGCTCGGTCGCGATCCGCACCGCCGGCGG
>JANMWV010000466.1:0-2093 GCA_031394165.1 Actinomycetes bacterium | reverse complement strand
GCCGCTCGCGGTGGAGTTCAGTCCTGCCGTCGTCTGCGTCACCGTCAGCGTCGGTGCGTGCGACCCCGCGCCGACCGCGACGGACGCCGCGGCGTGCGACACCGCCAGGGCGCCGAGCGCAACGGGCGCGAGGCGACGCGAGACCACCGCAGAGAGACGGGCGCACACGCTCAGCACCGTACTACGACAGACCGGCGCGGCACAGCATGTCGCCCCACGAGGTGAGCACAGCAGCCTGCTGCCGCACGTAGTCGACGTCGTTCTGATTGCTCTTGTCTAACGGATGGAGACCCGGCACGAGCGCGGCGACGTTCGGCGTCACTCCCGGCCCGGCGGCGGTCAGGCGGTAGCGCTCGCCGAAGCCCGGCCCGCGCATCCCGGTCTCGCCGGGTGGATGGATGTAGCCGCCCTTCGTCGGGTCGAACGGGTAGAAGCCGTAGCACCACACGCCCGTCGGATTGTGCGTGACGAACGAGTTCTCGCGCTGCCACCCGGCGCCGTACGCCGAGTTGAAGGTGTCGAGGTAGACGAGCGTCCCGAAGCCGTCGGTGGGCGCGCCGTAGCGCGTCGTGCCGAAGCCGTAGACCGGGCTGCCGCCGTAGGTGAGGCGGCCGAAGACCTGCTCGAACCTGCCGCTGTAGACCCAGCCGGTGGCGACTTCGAGCTTCGCGAGGTCACCCGTCCAGTGGGAGACCTCGAGCCAGCTCGCGCGCAACTGCGGCGTCCAGGGCGCAAAGCCGAGATTCGGCAGCGGCTGCGGCCAGCTCTGCGCAGCCCAGTACGTGCCGTCGGCTGCGCGACAGGCGGCGACCATGTTCGGGATCGCGGGGCCGTCGTACTGCCCGCACGTGTTCGCGAACGTCTGCCAGTAGAGCTTGTGGTACTTGCCCCACCCGCCCGCGTAGTCGAGCTGGAACTTCTCCTGCTTGACGCCTTGGGTCGGCACCTTCGCGCCCACCGCGCCCCAGAGCAGGACGTGCTTGAGCTTGCCGGCCGCGCGGTAGGTGAGCAGCCCTTCGCCGTTCGCGTTGGCGGCGATCTTCACGCCCGTCGCGTCACGGTCGATCAGCTGGGCGGCGCCGGCCGTACCCGCGGAGACGAGCGCAGCGAGGACGAGCGCGACTGTGGCAGCGACGCGGGGCACACCTACAGCGTGCCTGACTTGTTGCAAGTCGTATCCCCCTAAAGAGGTACCGATCAGCGAGCGAAGCGAGCGTTAGAAACGCGCAGCGGCGCCGGCGTGGCGGGCGAAGGCGCCGCTCTCGACGATCTCCGCGAGCTGGCCGACGGTGTGCCGGAGCTCGTCCTCGGAGTTGTAGAAGTGCGGGCCGAGGCGGATGCCGGCGTCGGGGCGGAAGTCACAGATGATTCCGCGCTCGCCGAGCTCCCGGTGCACCGCGGCGTCGTCGGGCGTGCGCACGAGCACGGTGCCGCCGCGGCGCGACGCCTCGCGCGGACTCGAGATCTCGAAGCCTGCGTCGTCGAGGAGCTCCATCAGGAGCGCCGTGAGCCGCAGCGAGCGCTCGCGGATGCGCTCGACCCCCACCTCCTCGATCACGTCGTAGCCCGCGCTCGCTGCGTACAGCGCGGGCACGTTGGGCGTGCCCGTCAGGAAGCGGCGCACACCCGGCGCGTACTCGAGCTCCGGCTCGAACGCGAACGGGCGCGCGTGGCCCTGCCAGCCGACAAACGTCGGCTCGAGCCGATCGGCGAGATCGGGCCGCACGTACAGCCAGCCGGCGCCGGGCCCGCCGCACAGCCACTTGACGCTGCCGCCGACCGCGAAGTCCACGCCCAGCGCCGTCAGGTCGAACGGCACGACGCCCGCCGACTGGTAGCAGTCGAGCACGACGTAGGCGCCCGCCTCGTGCGCGCGGCGGATGATCGGCTCGACGTCCTGGATCTCCGCGTTCTTGAACAGCACGTGGCTGATCGGCACGAGCAGCGTCCGCTCGTCGATCGCGTCGACGATCGCGCGGTCGTCCTCCACCACGACGACGTCGAGATCGGGTTGCGCCTGGTAGAGGTAGCGCACCGACGGGAAGTTCGCCTCCTCGTACACGACGCGGTTTCGCTTGCCCGGATGGTTCAGG